>CAISZB010000036.1 GCA_903889845.1 uncultured Verrucomicrobium sp.
ATCGCCGGCCAGTTCGACATCTATCGGTATGTGCTGGCGGGCGTCAAAGAAGATTATTTTAAATTCATCGATTGTTTCCGTGAGCAGGCGCAACGACGCTGCCGTGAACCGCTTCACCTGGTACGCCGTCCTGTTGCTCATCCTGGTCCTGGTGGGGGCCTGTCTTTTCGTCGAGCCCGACTCGAAGCGGGAGATGCAAAAGGTCGTCCTCGACGTCGTCTCCCCCGCCATCAGCCTCTTCGACCGGGAACGCGACTTCGTCCGCGAGGTGCGGCGTAGCTTCAAGTCCCTCGACGAGGTCCAGAAGGATGCCTCCGACCTGCGGGAAAAGAACGTCCAGCTCACGACGGAGAACGCCGTCCTGAAGAACTTCCAGGAGGAGAACGCGAAGCTGCGCGAGATGCTCGAATTCAAGCAGGCCACCCGCTACAAGCTGATGGCCGCCCGCGTCGTCAGCCACGATCCGGCGAACTGGTGGAACACCGTCCTCATCAACCGCGGCTGGACCGACAGCGACAAGCTCCAGTCCGACCTCCCCGTGGTGACGCCCCGGGGCCTCGTCGGGAAGACCGGCCTCGTTTCCCGCAACGTCACCGAGGTCATCCTCATCAACAACCAGAACTGCCGCGTCTCCGGCCTGGTCGAGGGGACCCGCGACCAGGGTATCGTGATCGGAATGGGCGCGCCCGCCGAGGGGAGCCCCCGGCTGCGGATGAAGTTCTTGCCCCGGGGCGCGCAGCTGGCCGTCGGGCAACGCATTTTCACGGGAGGCGCCGGCGGAGTATTCCCTCCCGGCCTCTTCATCGGAACGATCCTGGAGGCGCCTCCGCTGAGCGCCTCGACCGAATTCGGCCTCTACCGCGAGGCCCTGATCGATCCCGCACTCGACCTCACCGACCTCGACGAGCTCTTCGTCATCCTTTCCGAATAGGAATGGAATAGGAACGACTCGCTGGACCTCCCGGACATGATCTTCTGCCTCCTTGGGATCGGACTCACGGCGATCATCGTGCAGATGGTGGAGCCCCGGCTTCCCCTCATCGGGATGCGCCCCTGCCTCATCGCGCTGCCGGTCCTCTACGGGGCGATGCGGATGGAGGGGGGCTCCCCCTTCGTCATCGCCGTCGTCCTCGGGACAGTCATCGACATCCTCTCCCCGCAGCGGCTGGGGACGGAGGGCTTCGTCCTCAGCCTCCTCGTCCTCCTGACCTGGACGCAGCGCGGCGTCTTCCCCTTTGCCCGCTACGTCAGTGCCGCCGTCCTGGCGCTGATGACGACGTTCGTCACCCTCGTCGTCGACTACGCCTTCTTCGGGTGGCAGTCGGGGACGCAGAACTGGCACTTCGCCGTCTGGGTCCGCTTCGCCTGGATGGCGGTCATCAACATGGTCCTGGCCGTGCCCTTCTTCTGGCTGTGCGACCTCGTCTTCCTCCGGTGGTGGAAGATGGGGGTCCGCCCCCCGGAGGAAGGGGAAAGGAGCAAGTATGCTCTTTGAGCCGATGGCCTATTCCCGCGCCCGCTTCGTGGCGGTCGGGGCCTGCTTCGTCCTCGGCGCCGCCGTCCTTCTGGTCCGCCTCTGGGACGTCGAGGTGGCCGACTGGAAGACCTACGCCGGGCAGCAGCGGGACCAGACGATGGTCAACGTCCGTCTCTCCCCCGCGCGCGGCGCCATCGTCGACCGGAACGGCCTCGCCCTCGCGGAGAACCGCGCCAGCTTCGACATCGACTTCTACCTCGACGAGCTGGTCCGCAACTACCGCCGGGAGCACAAGGGCCGCCTTCCCATGGTCCAGGTGCCGCGCCGCGCGGGCGGCTTCCGCCAGCGGACCGACATCGTCAAGATCGTCACGACCTACCTGGAACCGATCTCCCGCAACCTCGGCTTCGCCATCAAGCTCGACGAGAAGGCCCTCAACCGCCAATACGAGACCACGCCGACCATCCCGTTCCAGTACCGGAGCGACGTCGACTTCGCCACCCTGGCGCAGTTCTCCGAGCGGAGCCTGGGCGTCCCCGGCATCCAGATCGCCGTCCGCCCCGTCCGCTCCTACAACTACGGCGCGATGGCCCCCCACATCCTCGGCTACGTCGGCATGCCGGACGAGAAGGACGTCGCCGACGCCAACGGCGGGGACGTCCCGGAGGAGATCGGGAAGCAGGGCCTGGAACACGTCTTCGACGGGCAGTTGCAGGGCCGCCCCGGCGCCCGCGTCCTCCAGGTCGATCACCGCGGCTACATCAACATCGGCGCCTATCAGGTTCGTCTGCCGGACGGCGAGCGCGTCACCTTCCTCGATACGCC
>CAISZB010000037.1 GCA_903889845.1 uncultured Verrucomicrobium sp.
CTCGTCGTCATCGGCGGGATCAGCGCGTGGCACTTCATCAAGGGGCCGAGCGCCTCGTCCGACGCCCCGAAGGAGGACGCCGTCGCCAATGCGAACGCCACGACCTCCGAGGCGACCGATAGCAGCGCTTCGGACCAGGCCTCGACCGATGGGACGGTCTCGAAGGACGCGAATGTCCCTGCCCAGGGCAGCGAGGTGACCGGGAATACGACCCCGGCTCCCGTCGCGATCCCGGCGGCTTCTTCTCCGGCCATTGCGGCGAAGCCTGCGGCAACGACGAAGCCCATCGCGACCTCGGTGACTCCGGCTCCGGCACCCGCTGCGGCTTCCGCTCCCGCGATGAGCGGTGCCGGATCGAGCTATGTGGTGAAGTCGGGTGATACCCTCCATCGCATCGCCAAGCAGTATGGGATGACCGTCGCTCAGCTCAAGGAGATGAACCACCTGACGGGGGACATGCTCCGCATCGGGCAGAAGCTGGCCGTGAATGCGAAGGCTCCTGCGGCACCCGCCGCGACTCCCGCTCCCGCCCCCGCGAGCGTCGTCGCCACGGTGGCGACTCCGACGGCGGCCCCCGCCCCGGCGATGGCGGCTCCCGCTCCCGCGGCCCCGGCCACGGCAGGTGAGAACCGGACCTATACGGTCGAAAAGGGCGACACGCTGACGAAGATCGCGAAGCAGTTCAAGGTGACGGCCGCCGCGATCATGTCGGCGAACTCTGCGAAGCTGAGCGATCCCAAGAAGCTCAAAATCGGCGAGGTGCTGACGATCCCGGTGAAGAGCGACCGGCACGAGGTGAGCCAAGCTCCGGCCCCCGGCTCGGCCGTGCCGACGCTCCGCGTGACGTCGCCCGATCTGGTGATGAACAAGTAAAGGGGCCGTCCTCCGTTGTTTCGTTGAATTGAATTGCGTTAGCGGATCGCCCCCGTCCCCTCCATGAACCGTTCCGGCACCGCCTTCTTCCACCGGCAGGCGGGTTACCTCCTGCTGGCCGTGACGATGTGTCTCGTCGCCCTCGGCGTCGTGATGCTCTTCAGCGTCAGCGGGAAGCAGGCGGCGGAGGGGACGGGCGCGATCTATGGCGCGTTGCGGAAGCAGGCGGTATGGATCGTGATCGGGGCGGTCGCCTGCGCCGTCGCCTCCCGGGTCGATTACCATCGTTATGTGGCCCGTGGGCCGTGGGTCCTCGGGTTTTCCCTCGTGCTTCTCTCCCTCGTCTTCGTCCCCCATCTGGGGAAAAAGGTGAATGGATCGTGGCGCTGGATCGAGGTGGCCGGAATGACGTTCCAGCCCTCGGAACTCGTGAAGCTGGCCGTCGTCATTTTCCTGGCGTGGTGGCTGGCGAAGTATCAGCGCCATCTCCGGTCGGTGAAGGGATTGGGCGTGCCGCTCCTGGCCGTCCTGCTGGCGGTCGCGATCCTCGTCGTCTCGAAGGACCTCGGCACCTCGGCCCTGATTTGTGCGGTCTTTTCGATTCTTCTTTTCGTCGCCGGGGCGCCGAAGCGGTTGCTCCTGCCGTTCCCCGCGATCGCCCTCGGCGGCCTTCTGACCGTGGCGTGGCTGATCCCGGAGCGCCGGGCGCGGCTCTTCGCTTTTCTCCATCCCGAGGAATCGAAGTCGGGGAAGGGCTACCAGGATTGGCAGGCGTTGATCGCGCTCGGCTCCGGCGGGACCGACGGCCTCGGCCTCGGCAACAGTCGCCAGAAGATGTATTATCTTCCCGAGGCGCCGACCGATTTCATCTTTCCCATCGTCGGGGAGGAGCTGGGCCTCTGGGTCTGCCTCGCCGTCGTCGCGGGATTCCTCATTCTCTTTTTGTGCAGCGGCTGGATCTCGATCAATGCGCCCGATCCGGCGGGGCTCTTCCTCGGCACGGGGATTACCTGCTTCATGGGGCTCCAGGCGATGATCAACCTCGGCGTCGTCACGTCGCTGTTGCCGAACAAGGGTTTTCCGCTGCCGTTCATCAGCTACGGGGGGTCGAATCTGCTGCTCTCTCTCGTCAGTATCGGAATTTTATTCAATTTGCATCGTCAGGCTGTACATCCGGATGAACCTCAGGGTACAGTCCTGCCGGGTCGCAAAAAAGGCGGCCCGATTCGCATTTAAATGGTATGGCGCTCAAGGTTCTCATCGCGTGCGGCGGGACGGGCGGGCACCTCTTTCCCGGGGTGGCCGTCGCGGAGGAATTGCGCCGTCGGGGGCATGCGCCGCTCCTCCTGGTCTCGCAGAAGGAAATCGATAGAACGGCCCTGGCGGGGCGGGAGGAGCTGCCCGCGCGCGCACTGCCCGCGATCGGATGGCCGGGGTTCTTCACGCCGCGCCTGTTCCGCTTCGCCGCGCAGCTTTGGGAGGCGCGGGGGCTCTGCCGCGCGCTCTTCGACGAGGTGAAGCCCGACGCGGTCCTCGGGATGGGCGGCTTCACGAGCGCCGTTCCCGTGTGGGAGGCGCGACGCCGGAATATCCCCGCGCTGATTCATGAGTCGAACGCGGTTCCCGGCCGGGTGACGCGCCTCATGGCCCGCTGGGCCGACCGGACGCTCCTTGGCTTCGGTGCGTGCGCGCCGTTCCTCGCCCCCGCGCGGTGCGAGGTGACGGGGACCCCGGTCCGGACGGAGTTGGCTCGGCTCGACCGCGCCGAAGCGGCCCGTCGGCTGGGCCTCTCCGCCGAGCCCGGCGTGAGGACGATCCTGGCGATCGGGGGAAGCCAGGGGGCGCAGGGGATCAATCGCCTCGTCGCCGCAGCGGTACCGCTGTTGAAGGGAAAGCTCGATCTTTCCACGGTCCAGTTCATCCACTCGACGGGGGCTGCGGACGAGGCCGCCGTCTCGGGAGCCTACCGCGAGGCGGGGGTGCGGGCGGAGGTCCGCGCTTTTATCGGCGGCGGCGACATGGCGGCGGCGTACAGTCTGGCCGATCTGGCGGTGACGCGCTCCGGGGCGTCGAGCCTGACGGAATTGAGCCACTACGGGATCCCTGCGATCCTGATTCCCTTTCCTGCGGCCGCCGACGATCACCAGACGGCGAACGCCCGGATTTATGAAGATGCCGGGGCGGCGCAACTCCGCCCCCAATCGGCTCTCAAGGCCGAGGATGTCGCCGAAGCGGTACGGAACCTGCTTTCCGATGCGGGCCGGACGGAGCTGGGGGCGATGCGGCAAGCCGCCTCCGGCCTGTCGGTGCCCGACGCGGCGGCGCGAGTTGCCAACGAGGTTGAATCATGCGCGAAGAAGTAAGAGAGAAGATCGAAGAAGTCCTGCGGGCCGAAGACGCGCGCATCCACCTCGTCGGCGTCGGCGGGGCGGGGATGAGCGCGCTCGCGCGGTTGCTGATTGGGAACGGCTACAAGGTCTCCGGGTCCGATCTCCACGCCTCGATGCCGGTGGAGCGGCTGGTCCGCGAGGGACTCGTCTTCTATCCCCGCCACGAGGGGACGGTCGTGATGGAGAGCGATCTGGTCGTCTATTCCTCCGCCATCGGCGAGGGGAATCCGGAACGGCTGGAGGCGCAGCGCCTGGGCGTGCCCTGCGTCCGCCGCGCGGAAGCGCTGGCCGTCCTGGCCGCGCGGCGGCAGGCGATCGTCGTCGCGGGGATGCATGGGAAGACGACGACGAGTTCGATGCTCACCCACGTCCTGCGCGGGGCGGGGAAGAAGCCGAGCCACTACATCGGGGCCGAGGTGCCGATCCTCGGCGCGAGCGCCGGGTGGGACGGCGACGCCTCCTCCCCGATGGTGATCGAGGGGGACGAGAGCGACGGCACCCTCGTCGCCTTCCGGCCTGCCCACGCGATCCTGCTCAATATCGAGGAGGAGCACCTGGACCACTACGGCGACCTGCGGACGATCCTGAAGACCTTCGCCGAATTCCTCGACCACACCCCGGGCAAGGTGGTCTACTGCGCCGACGACGAGAACACGGCCCTCCTCTGCTCGAACCGCAAGGGGGCCATCGGCTACGGCATGGGCGAGGCGGCGACCTACCGCGCGGTAAACGTCACGGCGCGGAACTTCGTCTCCGAGTTCGAAGTGCTGCGGGACGGGGCCCGCCTCGGCCACGTGGTCCTGGGGGTGCCCGGATTCCAGAACGTCCGCAACGCCCTCGGCGTCATCACGATGGCGGTCGAATTGGGCGTTCCCTTCGCGGAGGCCGCTGCCGCGCTCCAGGAATTCCGCGGGGCGACGCGCCGCTTCGAGGTCCGTTACAAGAGCGAGAATTTCATGGTCGTCGACGACTACGCGCACCATCCGACCGAGATCCGGGCGACGCTGGCCGCCGCCCGCTCCGGCGGGTGGAAGCGGGTTGTGGTCCTGTTCCAACCGCACCGCTACACGCGGACGCAGATGCTGAAGGAGGAATTCGCGACGGCCTTCGCGGAGGCCGATCTCCTCTTCCTGACGGAGATCTATGCGGCGAGCGAGTCGCCGATCGAGGGCGTCACGGGCGAGCTCTTCGCCGCCGCCGTGCGGGAGGCGGGCCACCCGAAGGTCCACTTTGAGGCCGATCTCCGCAAGCTGTGGAAGACGGTGGCGCGGGAGATCGAGCCGGGCGACCTCGTCCTGACCCTCGGCGCCGGGAACATCCACGAGGCGGCTGCGACGCTCGCCTCGGAACTGGCCTGGTATGAGGGGCTGAAGAAGATCGTCTCCGCCGAAAGCGTCCTCCTGCGGCAGGAGCCGATGCGGAAGCATACCTCGATCCGGATCGGCGGTCCGGCGCAGTTCTGGTTCGAGCCCGCCTCCCTCGACGACCTTTGCACGGGCCTCCGCTATGCGAAGCGGCACAGCGTTCCGGTCACCTTCATCGGGCGGGGGACGAACCTGCTCATCCGCGACGGCGGTATCCGGGGGCTCTCGATCCACCTCGGACAGCCTGCGTTTTCGAAAATCGAATTCGATGCGAACGATGCCACGAAGATCACGGTGGGGGCGGGGGCGGTCCTCCGCGCCGTCGTGGCGGCGGCGAAGAAACGGGACCTGGGCGGCCTTTCCTTCATGGAGGGGATCCCCGGCAACCTCGGCGGCGCGCTGCGGATGAACGCGGGCGCGATGCAGGGGTGGACGATGGAACGGGTCGAGGAAGTGAAGACCGTCGACCGGGACGGCAACGTACATATCCATCGCCGGAACGACCTGGAGGTCCATTACCGTAGTGTCCCCGTATTGCGGGAGGAGATCGCCGTCGAGGCGACGCTCCGCGCCCTGCCGAAGCCCGCCGCGCAGGTCGACGACGAATTGAAGGAATACAGCAAGAAGCGGTGGACGAGCCAGCCCGCCGCGCCGAGCGCGGGGTGCATCTTCAAGAATCCCGGCACCTGCCCGGCGGGGAAACTGATCGACGAGACGGGGCTCAAGAATCTTTCTTTCGGAAAAGCGCGAGTTTCGGATGTACATGGAAATTTTATCGTGAATGATGGGGGGGCAACGGCCGAGGAGGTCCAGACACTCATGAAAATGATCCAGCAACGCATCAAGGAAGCGCGCGATATCGAACTCGATCCCGAGGTGATCGTGATGGGGGAGGACCTGTGAGCCTTTCCCTCTCTTCCATCAAGCGGATCGCAGTCCTTAAGGGCGGTCCCTCGAGTGAGCGCGAGGTTTCCCTCCGCACCGGTGCTGCCGTCGCGGTCGCGCTCCGCTCCCTCGGCTACGAGGTCGAGGAGGTCGATGTCACGGGGCGCGAGGTGAACCTGCCTGCCGGTATCGACTTCGTCTTCCTGGCCCTCCACGGCACCTTCGGCGAGGACGGGACGGTCCAGGCGATCCTGGAGGCGCGTGGCGTTCCCTACACCGGCTGCGGAATCGCGGCCAGCCGTCTCGCTTTCGACAAGGAAGCGAGCAAAGACCTCTTCCGCGCCGCCGGCATCCCGACGCCTTCCGGCTTCGTGGTTTCCCGGGGCGGGGAGTTCCGCGACGTGCTGGCGATGGCGATGCCGGTCGTGGTGAAGCCTTCAAGGCAGGGATCGACGGTCGGGATGAGTTTCGTGTTTTCGACGGAGGAGATCGAGCCGGCCCTGAAGAAGGCGTGGGAATTCGATTCGCACGTCCTGGTGGAGCAGTTCGTCAAGGGGCGGGAATTCACCGTCGGCATCCTGGGCAACCAGGCGCTGCCTCCCGTGGAGATTGTTCCGAAGCACGGCTTCTACGACTACGACAACAAGTACACCGCCGGGGCGACCGACTATTATTGCCCGGCCCGGATCGACGACGAGACGACGCGCCGCATCCAGAAGGCGGCCTTCCTGGCCCACCGCGTCCTCTGCTGCCAGGTCTATTCCCGGGTCGATGTGATGCTCGATCAGGAAGGACGGCCCTTCGTCCTGGAAGTGAACACGATTCCCGGCATGACGGCGACGAGCCTCCTGCCGAAGGCCGCCGCCGCCGCGGGGATCGATTTCCCCGGCCTCTGCCGCCGGATCCTGGAACTTTCCGCCGAGGCGTTCGCCCAGGCACAGGAGAATATCGCCGTCAAGAAGGAGGGGGGGGGCTGATGGCAATCCGGCGCAATCGGCCCAGACGGGCCAATAACGTCCTCTTCGCGACGACGACCGGGGTGCGCCATCAGCGCCGTCTGTGGACGAAGCGCACGCTTCTCTGCGGGCTGGTGCTGTTCTCCCTGACCCTCGTCGGCATCGCCACGCACTACACGGCGGGGTTTCTCCTCGACCAGGCCTTTTACAAGAACCCGCGCTACGGGCTCCGGCACATCGTCGTCGATGCGAAGGGCGGAGTGCAGCGGAAGCAGGTTGTCGCGGCGAGCGGCCTGGCCTTGGGGCGGAACGTGATGACTGTCGACCTCGCCGGGGTCGAGCGGAACATCGAGCGGTTGCCCTACGTCGCCTCGGCGCAGGTCCGCCGGGAACTGCCCGACCGGATCGTGATCACGGTCACGGAGCGGATGCCGATCGCCCGGATCGCCGACGACCTGAAGCTCCCTCTCTACATCGACCGCGACGGCGTCACGATCAAGCCGATGGCGAACGAGGCCCTGCGGGCGAACCTGCCGGAGATAGTCGGCACCCGCTTCACCGGCGTCGAGCCGGGTCAGCGCCTCGACCAGCCGGAGGTCCTCGCCGCCGTCCAGCTTCTCTCCTGCATGGAGTTGACGCCGGTCCGGGCCCGGATGGACGTCGCCAAGATCGACGTCTCCCATCCCCTGGCCATCGAGGCGCAGACGCGGGACGGGGCCTCCGTCCTCTTCCAGCTCCGCTACCTGCCCCAGCAGCTCGGGCGGTTGGAGGAGATCATGGATTACGCCGAGAGCCAGGGGCAGCAGATCGCCAGCGTCGACCTGACGCCGGAGCGCAACGTGCCTGTCCGCTTCAAATAAAACCATTTCACCGACTCACCGACCGAAAATCAAAAGACATCGAAGGGGAAAAGACCATGTTCTTCAGGAATTATCCGAATATCATCGTGGCGATGGAAGTGGGCAGCAGCAAGGTGGCTGTGGCCGTGTCGGAGCAGCGTGCGGACGGCTCCCTCGTCCTCCTAGGCGTCGGCGAGGCGAAGACGAGCGGCGTCCGCAAGTGCGAGATCGTCAACTTCGAGTACGCGAAGCAGAGCATCTCCCACGCGCTGAAGGACGCCGAGGAGAAGACCGACGTCGAGATTTCCGAGGTCTACCTGGCCCTCTCCGGCGCTCATATCCATTCGGAGAATGTCGAGTTGACGACGGCGATCCACAGCGAGGGGAACGAGATTCTGCAGGAGCACCTCGACGACCTCGACGGGATGATCCGGCACCAGTCGTTGGAGCCGGGCTATTCCTTCATCCACGAGATCATCCGCCACTACCGCCTCGACGACGGCTCGACGGTGGAGAACCCGATCGGGCTCTCCTCCCGCCGCCTCTCCGCGGAATATCACCTGATCTCCGGCATCACGACGCGTCTTCAGACGACGATCCGGTGCGTGAAGGAATTGGGCGTGAATGTGAAGGGCTTTGCCCTGGGGAGTCTGGCCACGGCGCAGGCGATCCTGACCGAGGCGCAGAAGCGGGAAGGGGCGATCATCGTGAATTGCGGCGCGGGTGCGACGGACTGGCTGGCCTACGAGGCGGGCGGGGTGATCGAGACGGGCGTGATCGCGGTCGGCGGGGAGCATTTGACCAACGACCTGGCCCTGGGGCTGAAGCTGCCGCCGCTCAAGGCGGAGGATTTGAAGCTGCGCCACGGGCGGGTCGATGCGGCCCCCGCGGGGGCGACGGAGACGGTGGTGATCCCCGGGGATTACAGCTTCGAGGAGCGGATCGTTCCGATGGAGAGCGTCCAGATGATCCTCAACGCCCGGCAGGAGGAGACGCTCCGCATTGTGCTGGGGAAGCTTTCGGAGAAGCCCTTCTGGCCCCATTTCCGCGGGACGGTCCACTTCACCGGCGGGGCTTCGCGGATACCGGGGTTCCTGGAGCTGGCCTCGGAAATCTTCCCCGTTCCCGTCGCGCTGGCGATGCCGCTGCCCTTCGAGGGCGACCAGAGCCGGATTTCCCGGCCCGACCTCGCGACGGTGACGGGCCTCCTCCGTTACGCCCAGATCGAGGACGCGAACACCGAGCCCGAGGGCTTCGGCTTCGGCAGCTTGCGGAAACTTTTCGCCGCGATGCGGCTCTTCTCCTTTTAAGACAAAAAGTGGTCTATCAACCCCAGAGGACACCCCTATGATCGAATTGGTTCAGGATGAGTCGGAACGGAATGGCGGCGCCGAGGAAGCGCCTGCGACGGTGATCGGGCTCGGTCAGGCCGGCATTCATGTCGTTGACCAGCTGGTGATGCGCGGGCGGGAGCGCTTCGAAGCAATCGCGCTCGACGCGGACAGTGTCTCGGTCGACGGCTCCATCGCGCCGGAGAAGGCGACGCTGGGGCTCGGACTCTGCCGTGGCCTCGGGTGCTACGGCGACCTGGCCCTGGGCCGCGCCGTCTGGAAGAGCGAGGCGGAGCGTCTGCAGACCCGGCTGGGCGAGGTGCGCCAGGCGGTCCTGGCCCTGGGCCTCGGCGGCGGGGCGGGATCGGCCCTGGCGGTCGAGACGGTGAAGGCGATCAAGCGGAACGAGGGGCGCGTGGTGGTCGTCGCCTCGCTGCCCTTCGCCTTTGAGCCCTCGGCGCGGCAGAGCGCGGCCCGCCGGGTCCTGGCGGAGTTGCGCAACGCCGCCGACGCGGTTCTCGTCTTTTCCGCCGACCGGGCCGAGGCGTGGGAGGAATCGAAGCAGAATATCCGCAAGGGGCTCCACGGCGTCAACCTGGCGATGGCCCGGGCCGTCGAGGCCGCCGCGCAGATCCTGGCTTCCGGCGGGATGAATTCGATTTCCTTCGCCGACCTCCGCAGCCTCTATGGGCGCTTCGGGGAAGGGGAGTTCCGGGAGAACTGCTGGCTGGGCCGGGGTGAGGCGAACGTGAGCGAAGGACAGGGCCTCGAAGCTCTCGTCGCGCAGGTTCTCTCCAGCCCCCTCCTCGATGGCGGGGCGGTTTTCGAAGCGGGCAAGGCCGATTCCGGCATGGCCTGCCTCATGACCGGCCACGAATTTTCCCTGACCGACCTGAAGGTCCTGCGCCGGGAACTGGAAGCGGCGCTGCCGAAGGGGTTCCCGCTCACCTTCGGTACCCGGACGCTCGACCGGCACGAGGGGCGGCTTTCCCTCTCCCTGCTCCTGGCCTCGACGCGCCCGCAGTTGGTCCCCGAGGTCCGGACGGAAGAACCGATGCCCGAGCCTCAGCCCATGAAGATCGAGGTGCCCGCGCCGGTTTCCATGCCCCTTCCGGCGAAGGTGAAGCCGACTCCCGCGCCCGTGGCGATGCCGGAGCCGGTTGTGGCGGTGGCGCCCGTTCCCGTTTCTGCCCCTGCCTTGGCTGTCGCCGAGGAGCGGAACCTGGCGCCTGTCGATACCGCCGTTCGCCGGACGAAGTCGCCGAAGCCAGTGAAGCAGGAGGAATTGCCCTTCGAGGGAGGAAGTCGGGGCCGCTTCGAGAACAGCTCCGAGACGATCTACAACGGGGAAAACCTCGACCAGCCGACGTTCCTGCGGCGGCGGATGGCGGTGAAGGAGTAAGTTCGCCCCAATATTCCCTCTTTCCAATCCGGATCGCCTCTCTTAGTTTTGGGGATTCCCCTCGTCCCATGACTAAGAAACCGTCCGAGAAGGTTCTCGATAAGATTGCCGTAAAGCCTCCCGAGAGCGCCGCGCCCGCCGAAGCCGCCGTCGCCCGCCAGAGTCAGAAGCTCCTCGTCATCGACGACGAGAAGGATGTCCATTATTCCTTCAAACGCCTCCTGGAGGCGGAGGGTGCCCAGGCGACCCCGATCCAGGTCCTCAGCGCGGAATCGGGCGACGAGGGGCTGAAGATCCTCAAGCAGCAGCCGGTCGATGTCGTCGTCATGGATATCCGGATGGGGAACCAGAACGGCCTGGAGACCCTGAAGCAGATCCGGCAGATCACCTCGAAGCAGGTCGTCATCATGATGACGGCCTACGGCACCTCCCAGACGGCGATCGAGGCGATGAAGCTGGGTGCCTACGACTATATCCTGAAGCCCTTCGACATCGGGCAGTTGAAGGAGCTCCTCCACCGGGCGCTGGAGGCGGCCCGGATGATGCGTGCCGAGGTGGCCCCGCCGCCCGTCGCCAAGCTCGCACCGGGGGAGACGCAGACGATCGTCGGCAACGCGCCCGCGATGCAGGCCGTCTACAAGATCATCGGGCAGGTGGCACCGACGAATACCACCGTCCTTATCACCGGAGAGAGCGGCACCGGGAAGGAGATGATCGCCCGTGCGATCTACCAGAACAGCCCGCGGAACAATAAGCTCTTCATCGCGATCAACTGCACGGCGATCCCGGAGAACCTGCTGGAGAGCGAGCTCTTCGGCCACGAGCGCGGCTCCTTCACCGGGGCGATGAACCAACGCATCGGCAAATTCGAGCTGGGCGACGGCGGCACGATCTTTCTCGACGAAATCGGCGACATGCCGCTGACCACGCAGGCGAAGATCCTCCGTGTCCTCCAGGAGGGCGAGATCTGCCGCCTGGGGAACAACGACCCGATTAAGACCGACGTCCGGATCATCGCTGCGACGAACAAGGACCTGGCCGAGGCGGTGAAGAGTCGGGAGTTCCGCGAGGATCTTTTCTACCGCCTCAACGTCGTGAACCTCCACCTGCCGCGCCTCTCCGAGCGGCGGAGCGACATCCCGGCCCTCGTCGCTTATTTCCTCCAGAAGCACCGGGCGAAGAACCCGAGCGGGCCGCTTCAGGTCACCCCTGACGCGTTGGAGGCCCTGGCCGCCCACGACTGGCCGGGGAACGTCCGCGAGCTGGAGAATGTCATCCAGCGGGCGATGGTCTTCGCCACGGGGGCCTCGATCCAGATCGCCCACCTGCCGGAGGCCATCGTCGAGCGCGGCGGACGGGCGAAGGCCCAGCCCTCGACGGATGAGCTCCTTTTTCCCGTCGTCGGCAACCTGCTGACGGCGCTGCGGAGCGGTTCCGGGACGACGCTGGCCGACTTCGAACGGGAGGTGGCCCGCCGCGCGCTGGAGGAGGCGGGGGGCGACGAGAAGGAGGCGGCCGATTTGCTCGGCCTCGCTCCCGCCGAGTTCAAGAAGGTCCTGGCAGGGAAGGGGAAGTAATCACGGGGAGTTGGGGGGGGCGTGCGCTTTCTTTTTTCAACGGTCATTTTGATTTTGGCGGGGTGGGCGGTTTATTCTCCTTCCCGGGCCGAGGCCCGGGATCGGGATTTTGCCTTCGTCGATCCGGCGGGGATCGATCTCCGTTTTCTCGGCAATCCCCCGGGTTCCGCCGAGGAACGGGCCGAGATCGGTACGCTTCTTTTCCTGCAGAACGGGCGGACGCCCGAGGCCGTAGTGCGGATCGCGGCGGAGGGGAAATTGACGCTCGACGCCTTCGGTGGTTCCGTCGGGCCGTGGTGCGTCGCGGCGTCCCTGCCGAAAACAGCTTCCCTCCTCGCCTCGGTGCGGGGTGACGTGGAGCGCGCGGCGCAGCGGGGGAAGGGATTATGGGGGCGGACCTTCCCGGCGCGGGAGGACCGGCGCATCCATCCTGCGGTGGCGCTTCCTCCGGGGTCTTCCTATCCCTGCACCGTGGCGGCGGTGGGTACGGTCTGGGGCTTCGTCCTCGGGGAGCTTCTTCCGGACTCCCGCCCGAAACTTTTCCAGCGCGCTGCCGAGATTGGAGACGATCAGGCCCTGGGCGGACTGTGCTACCCCTCCGATGTGATCGCGGGAAGGAAGTTGGGGGTCGAATTCATGCGGCTTCTCCTGGCCGATCCCGGATTTCAGGCGGCACTGGAGGAGGCCCGGGCGGAGGTCGCCGCCGCCGCGAAGGCGGCTCCTGCCATCAAGCCCTGATCCTGAATCAGTTGACCCGCTGGAAGAAGTAGATGCCGTCCTGCTCGGGGTCGAGACTCTGGGGCTGGCGGAAGGTCCGCCAGAAGAGCTCGGGCCGGTGGGCGTCGTGGCCGGGGAAGAGGATCTGCCCGACGGGCCGGTATTGGAGGCCCTGCGACTGCCAGGCGGCGAGGATTTGCCGGAGGGAGACGATCGTGGGCCCCAGCGCGACGATGTAATCGGGCGGAATCCTTCCCAAATAGTGGATCGGCGGGAGATCTCGCAGTTCGGGGTTTTTCGGCGGGTCTTCGACCTGCCACGCGTAGATCGCGTGGGGGGCGTGGAACATGAGCGGGTAGGCGGCGTAGTTCGGAAGGGCCCAGACGGAGGCCTCCGGGGGGACGTTCTCGTTGATCCAGCGGGAGGCCAGGGTGTAGGGGTCGTCGGGTGGAGAGAGGAGTTCCTCCGCGTAGAGCGCGGGGGTGGAGTGGAAGCTTTCACTCGGTAGGTTTCCCTGGGGGACAAGGAGGTTGAAGAGGTTTGTCCCGAAGGCGAGGAGGGCCAGGACGATGGCGGCTGGCCGGTTCCATGTGCCGACGCGGTACAGGAGGGTGACTTCGAGGAGGAGGAAGAGGGGGATGAGGGGGACGAGGTAGCGGATGTCGGCGACCTGGGAGCCCCAGAGGTCCTGCGGGGAGACGGCGGAGATGAAGGCCGTGTAGAGGAGGGCGGCGCGGGCCCCGCGCAGGAGGAGCCGGTCCCGCAGCCAGAGGCCGACGGGGAGGGCGGCCAGGAAGAGGAGGCCGGAGAAAAACTCGCACCGGTTCATGTCCCGCCAGTTCCAGAGGAAGAGGGTGCCGAAGTGTTCCAAGAAGCCTGCCCTGTTCCTTCGGGCGGCTTCGGCCCCATGCAAGGTGGCGAGGGGGTTCCAGACGAGGGCGACGAGGACGATCCCGACGGCGGCGGGGAGGAAGAGGCGCAGAAGATCGCGCGGGGGGATCGGCGCCGTTTTCCGGTGCCAGCACAGCCAATCGATGCCGAGGCAGAGGAAGAGGGCGGCGGCGTTCATCGGGTTCGAGGCGAAGAGAAGGACGGCGCAGAGGGGAAGGAGGGCCTTTCTCCACGGGGAATCGTCTCCCTTTCGTGTGAGCCACAGGTAGGCGAGGAGGGTAGAGAAGAAGAGGGTGGGCGCGTAATAGCGGCATTGGCGGAAATAGAGGAGCAGGGAGACATTCCCCAGGATGGCGGCGGCGGAGAGGGCCTGGGCGAAGGGGGGGACGCCGCGTCGCACCATCGCACGCCAGGAGAGGACAGCGAGGGCGAGGCCGAAGGCGGCGAAGGGGAGGCGGACGGCCCCGGCCTCGGCCCCGAAGAGGGCGAGGAAGGGGGCGGCGAGGTAGGACTGGAGGGGGGGCTCCATCCGTTCGCAGAAGTGGCGGAGGTTGATGCCGCCGTCGTAGGCGACGAGGTTGTGGCCGATCCGGGCGGTGGTGTCCCCCGTGGCGAGGATGCCCTGGGCGTGGAGGGCGGTCTCCGCCTCGTCGCTCCACAGCGCGTAGTGGCCGAGGCGGAAGAAGAGCAGGAAGGCGAGGAGGAGGAGGACGAGAGCGGGAAAAAGAAAACCCCGTTCCGAAAGGATTTTCGGAACGGGGATCATGGGCCGGAAGCGCGGGGATGGAACGACTAGGCCCCGGCGGGCGCACCCTGCAGGCCGGGGAGGAGGCCGTCGTC
>CAISZB010000038.1 GCA_903889845.1 uncultured Verrucomicrobium sp.
CGGCTGGGTGAGGCGATCCGGAGATGAGCGGTTCTACCCCTTCCGCCGCAACTCGATGATCACCTTCACCGCCTGGCCGCTTTCGTCGCTGGCTTCGAAGGGGACGTAGGCGGGGGCGGGGGGGAGGGCGGCGTTCTGCCAGGCGGAGGAGTTGATCGTGGCCCCGTTGCGGTCCTTGAAGAGGGCGCGGATCTGGATGGGGAGGGGCTGGAGGGTCAGGTTGCCTAGGCGGCAGGTGACCTTGAGGGCCTTTTCCTTGTTGTTGAAGCCGGTCGGGTTGACGATGTCGATCTGCTTCGCCATCGAGTCGTCGGTGATGAGGAAGAGGACGGTTTCGTCCATGTCGTTTCGCGTCCAGCCGGGGCCGGGGTTCTCGTAGGCCGGGGTGACGGGCTGTGCCGCGCAGCCGAGGAGGAGGGCGACCGCCGAGGCCAAAAGGAGTCGAAAAAAAGCTTTCACCCGCATCGCACTTTAGGAAATTTCCGCGATCTTGGCCATCATTTCCCGGGAGAGGGCGTCGTAGCCTTCTTTGCCCTTGATGGAGGCGAAGTCGGGGAGGTAGGGCTGCCCGATGGCGACGCGGAGGGGGTGGCGGCGGAATTTCACCTTCTCGCCATCCTGTCCCCGGGGCAGGACTTCGTAGGAGCCGAAGATGCGGACGGGGAGGATCGGGACACCGGCTTTCGCGGCGACGAGGCCCGCACCGGGGGCCCCGGCTTGGAGGGTGCCGTCGAGGGAGCGGGCGCCCTCGGGGAAGAGGAGGACGGCGTGGCCTTCCTTCAGCCGTTTGATGATGATGCGCAGCCCGTTCATGTCGGGCTTCTCCTGATCGACGGGGATCGAGTTGAGGCTGGAGATGAGCCAGCCGAAGCCGTTCTTCTTGAAGAGGGTCTTCCGGGCCAGAAAATGGATTTCCCGTTCCATGACGCAGGCGACCATCGGGGGATCGAGGAAGCTGAGGTGGTTCGAGACGATGAGGAGGCCGCCCTTCGCGTAGGGGCGGACGTGTTCCCGTCCCTCGTAGGTGATGCCGCACGTCGTCTTCAGGAAGACGTGGGCGAGGCCGCGGGCGAAGGCGTACCAGGGATGCATGGCGGCTTACTTCGCGCTTTCGGAGGTCGCCTTCTCCGCATTCTCGAAGAGGCCCTTGCCTTCGAGGAAGCCGAGGATCGTCTCGATCACCTGCTCGACGCCCAGGGTGCTGGTGTCGATGCCGACGGCGTCCTGCGCTTTTTGCAGCGGGGCGGTCTTCCGGGCGGCGTCCTGGGCGTCCCGGGAGGCGACGGCGTCGGCCTCGCCCTGGGCGGAGCGGCGCTGGGCGCGGACGTCGGGATCGGCGTCGATGAAGAACTTGAAGGGGGTGTTCGGGAAGACGACGGTGCCGATGTCGCGCCCCTCGACGACGAGGGGGCCGGAGTCGAGGAGGGAGCGCTGCTTGTCCAGGAGGAGCTGCCGGACGGCGGGGATGGCGGCGACGGCGGAGACCGACTGGTTGATCGCCTTGTCCCGGAGGTGGGGCAGGGGATCGATGCCGTCGATCCGGATGGCCAGGGCGTCGGCCTCGATCTGGCACTCGACCTTGAGGGTCTTCAGCCGTTCCGTGACGAGGGCGGGGCGGGAGATGTCGATCTCCTCGCTGAGGAGCTTCCAGGTCAGGGCGCGGTAGATCGTGCCGGTGTTGACGTAGGCGAAGCCGAGGCGCTTCGCCAACTCGCGGGCGACGGTGCTCTTGCCGGAGGCGGCGGGCCCGTCGATGGCGATGACGTGGTTGAGGATCGTCCCTTCCTCGGGCCGGGCGGGGGGCTTCGGCGGGTTGATCTTCCGCTTCAGGGCGTGCCAGGTCCGTTCCGGCAGGCTCTGGGCGTATTTCTGGGTCAGGAATTCGAGGTGCTTCTCGAAGCCGGGGTAGGAGGTGGCGATGCAGTCGGTGTCCTCGATCCGGCTGGGATGATCGGCGGAGAGGGCGAGGACGGCGCAGGCCATGGCGATGCGGTGGTCGCCGAAGCTCTCCACCTTCGCGTGCCGGATGAGGTGGCCGCCATCGACGATCATGCCGTCGGGCTGCTCCACGACGGGGACGCCGAAGGCGCGGAGGTTCGTGGCCATGGCCTTGATCCGGTCGCTCTCCTTCACGCGCAGTTCCTTGGCGTCGCGGATCGTCGTCTGGCCGTCGGCCAGGGCGGCGGCGACGGAGAGGATCGGGATCTCGTCGATGATGTTCGGGATCTCGGCCCCGCCGATCTCGACGCCGTGGAGGCGGGTGCCGATGACTTCGAGGGTGCCGAAGGGCTCCGCGCTGGGGGCCTCCACGTGCTCCCGGATCTGGGCGCCCATCCGGATGAGGACGTTGAGGAGACCGGTGCGGGTCGGGTTCAGACCGACGTTGCGGATCGTGAGGCGGGAGCCGGGGGTGGCCGCCGCGGCGACGAGCCAGAAGGCGGCGGAGGAGAAGTCGCCCGGGACCTGGAGGTCGTTCCCGTGGAGTTTGTTCCCGCCGCGGACGGTGACGGTGAGGCCCTCGACCTGGGCCGGGGCGTAGAAGTGGGCCAGGAGGCGCTCCGTATGGTCGCGGCTCTGGATCGGATCGGTGACGCGGGTGGTGCCCTGGGCCAGGAGGCCGGCGATGAGGACGCACGATTTCACCTGGGCGCTGGCGACGGGGGACTTGTAGTCGATCCCGGTCAGGGGCGTTCCTTCGATGGCGAGGGGAGGGGTGTGCTTATCGCCCGTCGCGGTGATCTTCGCTCCCATCTTCGTGAGGGGGTCGATGATCCGCTTCATGGGGCGGCGGGAAAGGGAGGCGTCGCCGAAGAGCTTGCTGGCGAAGGGCTGCCCGGCCAGGAGTCCGGCCAGGAGGCGCATCCCGGTGCCGGAGTTGCCGCAGTCGAGGGGTTCCCACGGGGCCTTGAATGCTCCCTTGATGCCCTCGATGAGGAGGGTGGTCTCGTCGATGATCTCGATCTGGGCGCCCATGGCCTGGAGGGCGCGGAGGGTGCAGAGGCAATCCTCGCCGGGGAGGAAGCCGGTGACCCGAGTGGGACCGTGGGCGAGGGAGGCGAAGATGACGGCGCGGTGGGAGATGCTCTTGTCGCCGGGGACGGTGATCTCCCCGTCGATCTTCGGGGAGGGGATGATGCGGAGGTGGTTCATAGGGCGGGAGGGAGTCAGGGCGTTTTGTGAGGGGAAGGAGAAATCGCTTCGAGTTTCCGGCGGGTGTCGTTGGCTTTTTCCAGAAGGGCTTGGAGGGCGTCGGCATCCCCGGTTCGGAGGGCTTCCTCGGCGTTTTTCAGTTCGTTGATGAAGGTGGCGAGGATACCGCCGACTTCCTCCCGGTTGGCAAGGAGGATTTCCCGCCACATGGCGGCCGGTCCGGCGGCGATCCGGGTGGTGTCCCGGAAGCCGGGGCCGGCGGCGTGGAGGCTGGCGTCGTCGACGACGGCGGCGAGGGCGGCGGCGACGAGGTGGGGGAGGTGGCTGATCTGGGCGGTGCGGCGGTCGTGTTCCTCCGGGGTGAGGCACTCCACCCGCCCGCCGACGGCCTCCCAGAAGGCCCGCACCAGGGCGACGGCGGTGGGATCGGTCTCCGCCGTGGGGGTAAGGAGGACGGTCTTGTCCTGGAAGAGAACGGGGGCCGACTCGGGATCGAAGCCGCCTTTTTCCCGGCCCGCCATCGGATGGCCGCCGATCCAGCGCTTCCCGAGGAGGGGCGCAAGCTGGGCGACGACCGGCCCCTTCACGCTGCCGACGTCGGTGACGACGGCGGAGGGGGGGAGGGTAGGGAGGACTTCCCGGACGAGGGATTCCATCCGGTCGATCGGAGTGCAGAGGAAGAGGAGGTCGGCTCCGGCGACGGCTTCGGCGGGGGTCTCGGCGAAGGCGACCCCGGGGAAGGCCGCTTGCAGGGGGGCCTTAGCCTTTTGGCGGGCGTAGGCGGAAAGGGATGAGGCCAGGTTTTCTTCCCGGCACTTCCAGAGGATCGCCCCGCCGATCAGCCCCGGCCCGATGACGGCGATCTTCCTGAGCGGAAACGGAGATGTCTGCGCCCCGCTCATGCCTTGGAAAGAACGCCCGGCAGTTCCGCCAGGAAGCGGTCGAGTTCCTGCGGGGTGCCGATGCTGACGCGGATCCAGGCGGGCATCCGGTAGCTGACCATCGACCGGACGATGATCCCCTTGGTTTGCAGCTTCTTGAAGACGGCGGCGGCGTCGCCGACCTCGACGAGGACGAAGTTCGCCTCGGAGGGGACGAAGCGGAGGCCCATCTTGGCGAAGGCCTCTTGCAGCTTCGCGCGGCCCGCGTCGGTGATCGCCTTCGTCTTTTGCTGGTGTTCCGTGTCCCCCAGCGCGGCGAGGGCGGCGGTCTGGGCCACCATGTTCGTGTTGAAGGGCTGGCGGCTCCGCTCCAGCAATCCGGCGATCTCCGGCGTCGTCAGGGCGTAGCCGATCCGCAGTCCGGCCAGGCCCTGGATCTTCGAGAAGGTCCGCATCAGGATCGCCTTCTTCCCTTCCCGGACGGCGCGGAGGGTGTCGGGCGGGTTGTCGAGGAACTCGTAGTAGGCCTCGTCGACCACGGCGATGACGTGCCCGGGGAGGGCGTCGAGGAAGCGGTCGAAGTCGGCGTTCGGGATGCGGGTCCCGGTCGGGTTGTTCGGCGAGGCGACGAAGACGAGGCGGGTGCGCGGGGTGATCGCGGCCAGGATCGCGTCGAGGTCGTGGTGGAAGCCGTCCTTTTCCTTCACCTTCACGCAGCCGACGCCGAAGAGTTGCGCCATCAGTTCGTAGACGGCGAAGGCGTTCTCCGAGGTGACGATCTCGTGTCCTGCTGGATTGGGCCGGGTGAAGGCGTGGTAGGCCAGCTCGATGATCTCGTTGGAGCCGTTGCCCAGGACGACGTTCTTCAGGTCGAGGCCGAAGGTCCGGGCGAGGGCGGTGCGGAGGTGGTAGCCCGCGCCGTCGGGATAGAGGTGGAGCTTCGGGAGGATGTCCTGGATCGCCTGCAGCGCGAGGGGGGAGGGGCCGAGGGGATTCTCGTTCGAGGCCAGCTTGATGATCGAGCCCGGTTCGAGGCCGAGTTCCCGGGCGACGTCGTCGATCGGCTTGCCCGGCTCGTACGGGATGAGGGAGGCGACTTCGGGGTTGGCTAATTCAGTGGCTGAAACGGTGGCGGCAGGCATGGCGTGGAAGAGGGAAAATCTGGGCGGGGCCGGGTCGATTGTCGATGCGGAATTCGATCCGGAATCAGACCGGCCTGGCCTCGCTTCCTTTGGCCAGGGAGTCGATCAGGGCGAAGATTTTCTGCTCGATCTGGGGCAGGGCCTCCTCCGGCGTGGCGAAGTCGAGGTCGTGGACTTCCCAGTAGGTGATCCGGTCGGCCCAGTCGGGGAATTGCTCCGTCATCAGGGGGAGGTGCTCCTCCCGCTTCAGGGCGATGACGAGGTCGGCCTGTTCCAGGTCGATGCGGCGGAGGGCCTGGCGGTCCGGCGCGGTGAAGAAGGGGCTGATGCCGCGCACCTGGAGGGCGTGCAACGTGAAGGGAGAGATGGGGCCGTCGACGAGGTGGACGGCCAGCCCCCGGGAAAAGGCCCGCCAGGGCATGTTCTTCCGGGAGGCGAGGTAGTTGAAGACCGCCTCGGAGAAGCGGCTCCGGTAGAAGTTGCCGGTGCAGATGAAGAGGATGTGCTTTTCCATGCGAACCGCCATCTTTGCACTTTTCCTCCGGCTGTGAAAGAATGGAGGCGATGAAAAAATTTCCCCTCCTGCTCCTGTGCTCCGTGGCGCTCCTGATCGTCTCCTGCGCCTCCAAGCTGACGAACGACAACCTGAACAAGGTGAGGACCGGGATGAACGCCTCCGAAGTCGAGGCGATCCTGGGCAAGCCCGACCGGACCGAGACGAGCGAGACCCTGGGCATCCGGGCGACGACCTATTACTACAAGTCGTCGTCGGGCGAGGTGAAGGTCTCCTTTCTGAACGACGGCGTGATGGTGAAGGAAGGGACGTTCAAATAGGCGGATGCGTACCGGCGCGAGGAGAATGCTCCCCCCGTATCAGAGCCGGGCGGTTTGGAGGGCGGCACTGCCTGCGCGATAGCGTAGGCAGTCGCCCCCCTATTCCGTCTTCCCGTTGGAAGGCGCAGGCGTCGTGCCCCGTCGCGCAAAACCGCCCTTGCCGCCTTTCCCCTTGGCTCCGGCTTTGCCCGTCTTCGCCTCGCGCGGCTCGAACTCGAAGCCGACCCGCGTCTCCTTGCCCTCGACCTTCTGGATGGCCAGGTAGGCGGAGAAGGGGCGCCGCGTCCGCTGGGACATGAACCCAGGCAGAAGATCGGACTTGCCCGCGGAGAGAATCTTCTCCGCCTGCTCCCGGGGGATGTCCTTGCCCAGGATTTTCTTCCCGATCCGGAACTTGCAGGTGGGCGGGTCGATCAGGCCGTGCTCGCAGATGAAGGAGAGGGTCCCCTCGAAGACGCGCGCGCCGTCGGCGGGACAGGTCCCGACGGGGATTGCCGTCGCCGGATCGACGGCCTCGGTCGCGCCCGTGGCCGCCGAGTCCTCGAAGACGAATTCGGCCTTGTTCTCCGCGTTGAGCTTCAGCGCGGCGGCGAAGGGGCGCCCGAGGCGGGAGCGGAAGCCGGTGAGCGGCCCGATGAATTTTTTCTCCAGCAGATCGACGGCCTCGGTCGGCTCCAGGAGGCGTCCGGCAATGTACTTGGACAGTTTGAAGGCGCCGTCGGGCGTCTGGTAGAAGCGCATCGTTTCGACCATCGGTTCCCCGGCGGGGCTCTTGCCCGGGAAGGGCTTCGCGTGGGTCTCGGTCTCCTCGAAGCCCTTCGCCTTGTCGACGATCTTCGTGGTGAGGTCGACGATCTCCTGCATGAACTCGCTGCGCTGGATCGCGCCCTGTTCCATCTGCTGGAGCTTGAATTCCCATTCCCCGGTCATTTCCGGGGAGGTGAGGACGGGCATGCCGGTGGCGCGGAGGAGCTCGATCAGGGCGAAGGCCTTCGGCATGGCGAGGAGTTCGCGTGCGTCGCGCTGGAGGTATTTTTCCGCGAGCAGCCCCTCGATGATCGAGGCGCGGGTCGCCGGGGTGCCGAGGCCCTTTTTGCCCATCGCCTCGCGCAGGTTTTCGTCCTCGACGAGTTTGCCCGCCCCTTCCATCGCGGAAAGGAGGGTCGCTTCCGTGTAGTGGGCGGGGGGCTTCGTCTGGAAGGGGCGAACCTCGACGGCCTCGGTGGCGATCTTCTCGCCGTTCTCGATCGGGACGATCTGGTCCTCGTCGTCGGAGGACTGTTCCTCGCGCCCGTAGATGGCGAGCCAGCCGGGTTCGCGGAGGATCTTGCCCTCGGTCTTGAAGGCCTCCTCCTCGACGCGGGTGATCCGGGTGACGACCTCGAACTGCGCGGCGGGGAAGAAGACGGCGATGAAGCGCTTGGCGACCATCTCGTAGACCTTGAACTCGAACTCGTCGAGTTTGTCCGGGGCGGTCCCGGTCGGGATGATCGCGAAGTGGTCGGAGACCTTCGTGTTGTCGAAGACGCGCTTCGTCGGCTTCACCCAGTCCGACTTCAGGGCCTGCTGGGCGAAGGGGGCGAGGGAAGGGGACTCCATCCCCTTGAATGTCGCGCGGACCGTCGGGAGGTAATCCTCCGGCAGGTAGCGGGAATCGGTACGGGGATAGGTGAGGACCTTGTATTTCTCGTAAAGGGACTGGGCGATCTGGAGGGTCCGCTTTGCCGAGAGGCCGAAGCGGCCGTTGGCCTCGCGCTGGAGGGTCGTCAGGTCGTAGAGGAGGGGGGAGAGCTGGGTCGTCGGCTTCCGTTCCTCGGTGACGATGCCGGGCTTCCCTTCGCACTTGGCGCGGATCGCGGCGGCACGGGCCTCGTCCCAGAGGCGCTCGGGCTTGGCGGCTTCGTCCTCTTCCTTGTCAGTCTTCTTGAACTTCTCGTCGAACCAGCGGCCCGGGTAGGAACCGGCCTTTGCCCCGAAGGTGCCGTGGAGTTCCCAGTAGGGCCGGGACTGGAATTCGCGGATTTTGAGGTCGCGCTCAACGAGGAGGGCGAGGGTCGGTGTCTGGACGCGGCCCACCGTCGTGAGGGCGAAGCCGCCGTCCTTCGAGTTGAGCGCGGTGAGGGCGCGGGTCCCGTTGATGCCGATGAGCCAGTCGCTCTCCGAACGGGAGACGGCGGCCTGGGCCAGGGGTTCCAGCTCCTTGCCGGGGCGGAGCTTCTCGAAGCCCTCCCGGATGGCGTCCTGCGTCATCGACTGGAGCCAGAGGCGCTGGGTCGGCTTCTTCGACTTACAGTGCTGGATGATGTAGCGGAAGATGAGTTCCCCTTCGCGCCCGGCGTCGCAGGCGTTGATGAGGCGGTCGACGTCGGCCCGGGCGATGAGCTTCTTCAGGACGGCCAGGCGGCTCTTCGATTTCTCGATCGGCTTCAGGTCGAAGTGTTCCGGGACGATGGGGAGGCTGGCGAAGTTCCAGCCCCGGTGCTTCTTCTGGATGTCGACGGGGAGGCAGAGCTCAAGCAGGTGGCCGACGGCGGAGGAGATCACGTAGTCGTCGTTCTCCAGGTATTCGGCTTCCTTTTTGAATTTGCCGAGGGCCTTGGCGATGTCGTTGGCGACACTCGGTTTCTCGGCGATGATCAGAGCTTTGCCCATTATTTATGTGTGTAAACCAACTATTTAACCCGTGCGTACGAAGAGCTTGCCCGGGAGCTGCCGGATCAGCCGTTTCATTTCGAGGCGGAGCAACGTAGAAGAGACTTTCCCCGATGGCAAACCGCTTTTTGCGATCAGGGCGTCGATGGGGACCTCCTCGGTGCCCAGGGCTTCGAAGAGGAGGGCCTCCTCCGGCGTGAGGTCGGCGGGGGCGGGGCGGGAGGCGGCCAGGCCGTTCAACTCGGCCGGGGGGAAGAGGAATTCCATCTCCCCGAGGATATCGCCGACGCCTTCGACGAGGCGGGCACCCTCTTTCAAAAGCTGGTGGCACCCCTTCGAGTGGGGGCTGTCGATCCGGCCCGGGACGGCGAAGACCTGGCGGCCCTGCTCCAGGGCCTGCTTTGCCGTGATGAGGGCCCCGCTGCCGAGGCCCGCCTCGACGACCAGGACGCCGAAACTGAGCCCGCTGACGATGCGGTTCCGCATGGGGAAATTCTGCTTTTCGGGCGTGGTGCCGAGGGGGAACTCGGAGAGGAGGCACCCTTCCGCGGCGATTTTTTCCGCCAGGGCGGCATTCTCCGCCGGGTAGACGACATCGACGCCGGTGCCCAGGACCGCCCAAGTCGGCCCCTTCGCCGCCAGTGCCCCCATGTGGGCCGCCGTGTCGATCCCCCGGGCGAGGCCGGAGATGACCGGCACCCCGGTGTAGGCGATCTGGTAGCC
>CAISZB010000039.1 GCA_903889845.1 uncultured Verrucomicrobium sp.
CAGCAACGATGGCGCCGTCTCCACCGAAAAGGTCCCCAGGAGCGGGACAAACTTCGCCCCATTCAATGCCGCCAGCAGGTTTTTCTTCTCCGAAACCGGGCCCCGGACATAGAGCATATCGGAGCCGAGCCGGACCTCCTCACCCACGGGGTTGCCCATGACATTGAGAATCTCGGTTCCCGGCGGCAGGACCTTCGCCGCGTCCTTGAGGGCGAATTCGCCCCCCTTCGGCGACACGAGGGTGACCACCACCGACGAAGCGTCGGAAAACGTTCTCGCTTCGATTTCCGGCCCCAGGGAAAGAGCCCCCTCATACTGCGATCCGTCCAGCATGGCCGCCACGATGGCCTCCGCGACCGCGATCGGTTTGACCGTGCCGTCGTAATCAAAAACCGAATACCCGAACGTCCGGGGCAACCGGACCTCCCCCCTCACATTGCGATACCAGAAAATGCGTTCGACGCCGTGGGCCAGATTTTCGACGTAATTCCGGACGATATAGCGGACCGAGGCCTTCGCATCGCGAGGCAAATCCCAATTCACGCTGGCCCCGTCGTCCCCGCGCGGGATCTGCCGATAGAACGTATCGGTGACCAGCCCCACCTCCGTGTTCCAGGCGGGCACCTTGTCCATCCCCCCCCGGCTCCGCCAGTCGGCGAGCAGCGTGAAACTCGCCCCGTCATTCCCCGAATAGCCATGGAAAGAAAGGATGTCGAATTTCGATAAAACACCGGTCCCGATGAAGTGCTCGATCAGCCGGCCGCTCGCCGACCCGGCCCCTTCAAGCTGCATGCACGGCCCCATGATCTTGATGGGGCTTTTCGCCTCATCGATCCTCTTCCGGGTCGCGACCACCATGGCTTCAAAGGCTTCGGTTTGCCCCGGGATTTCGCACACTCCGTAAGGCTCGTTCCACAACTCATAATACTGGACGCTCGGATACTGCTTCGCCGCGGCGAGCACAAACCGGGCGTAGTCGTCCGGATCCGTTACCATGAAGCGGGTGACGCGCCGGTAATCCTTGTCCTTCGCCGCGTCAATCTCCGGGGGGTAGGCCGTGGCCCACGCCGGCGCAAGATGGACCGGAGCCAAAATGGCTTGCCCGAACGTCTCCGTCGCCTCGCGAATGTCCTTCTCGTATTTCCACACATACTTTCCCTTCTCCGGCTCGGCCCGGAACCAGTAGAAAGGGTTGGTCGAGTCGAGCAGGCGCACCCATTTATTCCCCAGCCTCTTGGCCGTCTCCATCCCCTCCTTGTCGAGAATGTTGTAATGCCCCCCCATGAACGACTTTTCGGGGGAAATTGCCTTGGGTTCGGGCACCAGACTCGCGATCACCTCGGCCAATACCTTCCCCCCTTCGTTCAGTTCCGCCCGATACGAACCATACGGAAGCGGAGGCATCGCCACCTCCTCCCGACGGGACTCCCCGGGAGGGACATCGACCGTAACCGACTGCGAAACGGTTTTATCGAAGTAATCGGTGAAGGAGAGAAGCGTCGATCCGCTCCACGGGGTATCCCCGGCGTTATGCAGCCAAAGCACGAGCTTCTTGGAAGTCGATGGAGTATACACCCCCGAAGGCTCCGTCACCCAAAGACCGGCTTCATGCTTGGAGCCATAGACGAAATCGGTGGCCTCTTCTCCCTGCTCCAATTGGACATCGTCCACGTAGAGGCTTCCGGGGGTATCGCCCAGCCAGCTCATCTTCACATAGACCGACGCCCTTTCGGGAACCGCCACATTCTTCACCACGATCCGCTGCCAAGAGCCATCTGCGGTGACCCGGGCCGAGGCGAGCGGCTTCCCTCCGTTGAGAAGGAGCGTGAGGGTGACCGGAATCGGATTGGGAGCCCGGGCGGAGACGAAGGCCGAGAGCGTCGCCGTGGAGAAGGGGA
>CAISZB010000040.1 GCA_903889845.1 uncultured Verrucomicrobium sp.
ATCCCCGAATCTCCGAGGGTACGTACGGCGTGGGGAGAGAGAGCCAAAACGCCCAGACTCCTATGCTCAAACGCCCCCTTGTCTACTCTTGAGACAGGCTCTACCCTGCCCCATCTATGAAATGGTGGGTCGGTCTCCTCGCGCTCCTGTTGATTCTCTTCTTCGGCCTCATCGGGGTCTTCTACGTTCGCACCTTCGTCGCGCACCGGGCCGACGGGATCATCGTCATCGTGGCGAACGGCCTCGATTCCTCCCTCCTCAATAAGGCCCGCCACCAGGCCGCCGCCCGGGGGCAGACGCTGAACATCGACGAGCTCTCCTCCGTCGCCATCCTCGACGTCCAGGGGCTGGAGCAGCCGGTCCCCGACGAGGCCTCCGCCAGTACCGCGCTGGCCTGCGGGCGGCGTGTCCGCAACGGCCTCGTCGGCGTCACCTCCGACGCCACCCACCTCGACACCCTCATCTACGCCGCGCAGAAGGCGGGGCGCTCCACCGGCCTCGTCACGAACCGGGAACTGACCCGGCCCACCCCCCTCGCCTTCTACGGGCGGACCCCCGGCCAGCCCGCCTACGAGGCCCGGAGCGCCGCGGAGTTGATCGACACCTCGGAGATCGACGTGATCCTGGGCGGCGGGGCCGACTACTTCTCCCCCGCGACGCTGGCCAACGAGCGGGGCCGGACCGACGGGCGCGACCTGATCGCCGACGCCGCCGGGAAGGGCTATACGGTCGTGCGGAGCGCCGACGACCTCGACCGGATTCCCACGTGGCGGACGCGGCAGGTCCTCGGCCTCTTCGCCCCGGGCGACTTCACCTTCTCCCCCTTCCACCGGGGCGCAACGACGGAGCCGAGCCTCTCCTCGATGAGCGCCACGGCGATCAAGTGCCTCCAGTACAGCGTCAGCGGCTACCTCCTCGTCATCGAGGACGGCCTCATCGGCAAGGCGGCGCGGAACAACTGGACCGACGTCGCCCTCGACGAGGTCTTCGCCCTCGACGCCGCCGTCGGGACCGTCCGCTCCTACGCGGGGAAGCAGGCCCTCATCCTCGTCACCTCGAATTTCAACCTCGGCAGCCTCGACACAGCCCGGGAAGACCTTTCCCTGCCGCTACCGCCGCTGCCGCCCCCCCCCGCCCGGCTGACCGGCGGGGGCATGCCGCCCCCCCCGCTGCCGCCTCCGGGCCTCGATTCCGAGCCCGTCGAGGCCGGAAGCGGGTACGAGTGGCTGACCGGACCCGGCGGCGTCCCCCGGACCGAGGCCGACCGCGCCTGGCTCCGCGCCCAGTACGCCAGCGGCCTCTTCTCGCCGAATCCGGCCGATCCGCACCATCCCGCCCCCGCCGTCCGCTTCGCCCGGCATGCCGACCTCACGGCCGGTTCCGCCTGGCTCGCGGCGGGGGGCGTCGGCGCGCAGAACTTCGCCGGGTTCCTCTCGAACGAAAAGGTCTTCAGCCTTGTCCAGGATCTCTTCTAACGCGACCCCATGACCCTGACCGAGATCCGACGCCTCCTCGATGAGCGGGGTTTCCGGCCCCTGGCGCGGTTCGGGCAGAACTTCCTCCACGACCAGAACCTGGCCCGCGCGATCGTCCTGGAGGCGGTCGCGGAGCTCTATCCGGCGGGGCCCGTCCTCGAAGTCGGCCCCGGCCTCGGCGCCCTGACGGAATTGGTGCTCGAAGCGGGACTCGAAATCACGGCGCTGGAGATCGACCGGGGCCTCGCCGCGATCCTGCGGGAGCGCCTCGGCGGGAACCCCGCCTTCCGCCTCGTCGAGGGGGACGCGCTGGAGACCCTGGCCGATCCCGCCTTCCGCGCCGAGGCCCGGCCCCGGCTCTTCCTCGGGAACCTCCCCTACAACATCTCGACGCCCCTCCTCGTCGCCGTCCTCGCCCTGCCCCATCCGCCGGAGCGGATCGTCCTGACGCTGCAGAAGGAAGTGGCGGAGCGGCTCGCGGCCCGGCCCGGCACCCCGGCCTACGGCGGCCTCTCCGTCCAGATCCAGTGCGGCTATGCCGTCCGCCTCGTCCGGACGCTCCCCCCCTCGGTCTTTTATCCGGTGCCGGAGGTCGATTCCGCCGTCGTCCGGCTCGATCGCCTTCCCTCGCCGCCGATCCCGGGGGAGGAGGCCCAGGCCTTCTACGCCTTCGTGAAGAAGGGCTTCTCCCAGCGGCGGAAGAAGCTCTCGAACACCCTCGGCATCGCCGATTCCCGCCGCCCGGAGGAGCTTTCCGTCGCCGACTGGGCCGCGGCGTGGGCGGGGTGGAAGGCGCAGGGCTGAGGCGACATTCATGAGCGCGCGTGCGGCCACGGCGGGAAAAATCCCCTGGAAAAAGATCGCCTGGGAACTCGGCGCGGTGGCGCTGATCGGCGCGCTCGGTTGGGCGGCGCACGGGGGGTGCCTCCGCGCGGTCTTCTTCCTCGACGATTGGACGAAGATCGTCGAGCGGCCCCAGTTCGCCGACCTCCATTCCGGCATGGAATGGCGGGCGCTGACGGAATTGAGTTTCCGCCTCACCGGGACGAGCGGCGTCCACTGCCACCTGGGGAACCTCCTCCTCCACCTCCTCGGCGCGGCGGCGGTCTGGTGGCTCGGCCCCCTGTTCTTCCGGTTTGCGCCCGGTTCCGGCGGGGCCGCCGGGGTCGATGCGCGGTTGGCCGCCTTCCTCGGCGCGCTGCTCTTCGCGGTCCATCCCCTGGCCTCCGAGGCGACCCATTACGCCCGGGCGCGCGATCACGAGATGGTCGGCCTCTTCTCCTTCCTCACGGCGGCGGCGACGCTCCTCTGGATCAAGCGGGGCGGGCGCTGGCTCCCCGCCCTCCTCCTTGCGGCGGGGCTCGACGTCCTCGCGAAGGGGCCCGGCCCCGCCCACGCCGCGCTGGCGATCGGGGCGGTCTTCCTCTTCTACGCGACGCCGGAGGAACGGCGCCGCCTCCTCCTCAACCGGCGGACCCTCTACGGGAGCCTGGCCTTGCTTCTGGTCGCGACGGCGGCGATCCCCGAGGCGGTCATCGGGTGGACGACGCAGGTGACCCAGCATTGGGGCAGCGCCTTCTTCTTCAAGTGCGGCCTCACGCAGGACCGCGTCTTCTGGGAATACGTCCGCCGGATGGTCTGGCCGACCGGCCTCTGCCCCGACCACCTCGTGGCGATGACGAAGTCGTGGGGCGATCCCGGGGCGTGGCTCGCCACGGCGGGCGTCGCGGCGTGGGGCGGCCTCGTCGCGTGGCTCTGGCGGCGGGGGCACCGGCTGGCGTCCTTCCTCCTCTTCCTGATCGCGGCGAACCTCCTGCTGCGCTGGTTCTACGCGATGACCGAGTTCCTCGTCGAGTACCGCGCCTACCCTTCCCTCCCGTGGCTCGGCCTCCTGGGCGGCTTCGGCCTCGCCTGGCTCTGGAAAAAGAGGACGGGGCCGCGACGGGCGGCGGCGGTCGTGCTCCTCGCCGCGGCCCTCGCCGCCGGGATCGTCCTGACGCGGGGCCGGAGCGAGGCGTGGTCGTCGAGCGAGGGGCTGACCGACTCGATCCTGCGGCAATACCCGTGGCAGCTCCGCGCCTTCATGGAGCGGACCTACGCCGACGCCCTGCGGAACGATCCCGACGCCGCCCTCGCGCGGCTCCCCGACTTCTACGCGCGGCTCCGCGACGTCCTCGCCTTCAACCGGACCTCCGACGACCGCTACTACACGAACTGGCCGCTGTGGGCCGTCTGCACCGAGTGCAACACGGTCGACGCGCTGATCCGGGCGGGACGGATCGAGGCCGCGAAGACACTCCTGGCCCGGACGCGGAAGAACATGGAGGAGAACCGCATCGACGACGGGCTGCTCTGGTCGGTCTGGACCATCCAGCAGGCCCGGGTCGAGAACCGGACGGGCCGCTGCGCCCTCGCCCTGGCCCGCCTGCGGACGATCGACCCGGTCGACCCGGTCGAATACCCGGAGGAACTGGCCCTCGCCCAGGCGGGGGTGCCGCATCGGCTGCCGGGGAAAAAGGCCGCGCCTCCCGCCCGGCCTTGATCGTGCGGGCCCGGGGTGCTATCCCTTCTCCCCTCCCATGCACCTCTTACCCCGCAGCAAATTCGTTCTCATCGGCGACTCCGTGACCGACGCGGAGCGCGCCCGCCCCGCCGGCGAAGGCCTCTTCGGCGCCTGGGGCAAGGGCTACGTCGCCCACGTCGAGGCGCTGCTTTCCGCCGTCCATCCCCGGCACGCCATCCGCGTCGTCAACCAGGGCTGCGGCGGGAACACCGTC
>CAISZB010000041.1 GCA_903889845.1 uncultured Verrucomicrobium sp.
ACCTGCGCCTATTGCGGCGTCGGCTGCGCTTTCAAGGCGGAGATGAAGGGCGAGGCGGTGCTGCGCATGGTCCCGTTCAAGGCGGGCCGGGCCAACGAAGGCCATTCCTGCGTCACCCTGCCGACCGGGACCACCTTCAAATTCGGCCTCAAGGCACAGGGACAATTCAGCGGCACCTTCGTCGTCTACAGCGACACCTGGACCCCCCCGGCCACCGGCCAGACCGCCTACACCCTCTGCCCCGACTTCCACACGGCACCGCTCGGCACCCTCCTCGATCCCGAAGGGGCGGGCGACCTCCCGCAAGTCGCCCTCATGGGAGAGATCACCTGGACCCTCCCCTCCGGCCAGAAGACCAGCACGCGGACCTTCACCGCCCTCGTCGCCAACGACGTCATCCAGGACACCGAAGGCTCCCCTGCCACCGCCGCCCCCGGCTACTACACCGCCGGACAAAGCGACGCCCGCTACGTCCCCCAGGGCTGGACCGGCCTCATCGACCTCACCGTCGGCGTCCGCGCCTACACCGTCGACCTGACCTCCCTCGCCCTCGCCACGGCACCGCGCGGCGCCCTCTTCACCTTCGTCGCCGCGACCGGGAGCGAAAACACCTTCGACGCCGTCCTCGTCTCCTCCCTCACCACCGCCACCTCCCTCTCCCTCCTGACCACCGCCCTCCCCGACGCCCCCAACTGCCGCCTGGCCTACCTGCTGATACCGTAGAAAAGACTGAATTCCCGCAAAATACGTTAAAAACAGCACTAAGTAGCTCCACCTGAATCAAATTATGAGCGATTCCCTTGCGTAAAAAGAGGACTTTCTATAGAACTTGGTCGAGCCTTCGTTCCAACGTCCCTCAACGTTTCTAACAGTCTCGATCCAGCATGGCCGACGAACCTGTCGCAACAAAGCCGCCCGCTCCGATTTCGCCCATCAACCCCCTCGCTCCAAAACCGGGGGCGCCTGCGGCGGCGGCTCCGCTTTCCCCGATCAGCCCGCTTCGGCCTGTTAGTCCCATCAGCCCCGTTAGTCCCGTCAGCCCCCTCAATCCCCTGGCGCCGGTCTCCCCGATCTCGCCCCTCTCCCCGCTGGGCAAGGCGGGCGGCGGCGCGCCTGTCTCCCCCCTTTCCCCGATCACGCCGGCCGCCTCCCCCACGCCGATCGCGGCACCGACCACCGCCGTCCCCGCCTACTCGGCCCCCATTCCCCTCTTCCGCGCCCCCAGCTCCGCCCAGCAGGAATCGGAGACCGGCCGCGCCTTCCCCGGCTACCGGGAATTCGTCCAGGTGCGCCAGCGCGCCAGCGACCTCCAGAAGCGCCTCGACGCCCTGACCGCGGAACTCTCCGACGCGCGGAAGTCGCCCCCCTCGACGGCGCAGAAAGTCCACCTCCACCAGCTCAACAACTCCCTCCACCGCGCCGGGTACGAGCTCGACACCGTCCAGGAGGAATACCGCCGCCGCCTCACCGACCTCGTCGACGACGCCACCGTCGACTGGATGCGGATGAAGAGCGTCTGGATCCAGAACGAGGACCAGATCTTCAACCTCCAGATGCTGCAGTCGAAGCTCGCCTTCCTGCGGCAAGGCTCGGAGCAGTTCGAGGCCGGGGACATCTTCGCCAACGTCGATAAGCTGGAGCAGGAACTCGACGCCTTCTCCAATTCCCACCTCGCCGCCGGGACGATCCCGGACGATCCCCTCCAGCACTTCAGCCAGCTCGTCACCCAGCTCAGCCGCATCCTGGTCAGCGCCCACGAGATCGCGACGGAGATCCCGGAGTGGCGCCCCGTCCTCCAGAAGCCGCCCGCCAACGGCCTCTCCATCGAGTGGCTGAAGGAGACCCTCGAACGGATCTCCGAGTCGATCAAGCAGATCCCGAACGACATCACCGTCACCCGCCGCCTCCTCCCCCCCGGCAGCTGGAGGAAGGAGTCCGACCTCCGTCCGGAGATCTACGCCGTCGCCTCCCTCCTCCACCCCGCCGATCCGATCCACCAGATCCAGGTCCGCGACGTCCTGATGTACCTGGACGACGACCTCGACTGCCGCCTCCGCAAGGCCCAGGTGACGGAGTTGAAGAAGGACGAGGCCCGATGCAAGGAATGGCTGGAGGCGCACGCCCAGCACGTCCGCCTCATCGATAAGTCGAAGAGCTTGGCCAAGGAAGGGAACTACAAAAAGGCCGAGAAATTCGTCAAACAGACCGACGCCATCTTCGCCGACCTCAACTACAACGCCTTCGAGACCGAGGCGAAGCCGTGGAAGAACGAACTGGAGGCCCTGGAGAAGCGGCTCAACGCCCCCGTCGACGAGGCCCGACGCATCCTCAACGACATCCTCAAGCGAATCTGGACGACCTTCGGCAAGTTCAACGCCGTCCGCAGCCTCCTCGACTCGGCGGAGAAGGCCGCCGCCGACGAGGCCTCCACGCTGAAGAGCTTCGCCGGAACCGATTTCCACGAGGACGCCCTGGTCCCCATCAAACGCCTGCGAGAGCGGATCGCCGAACTCTCCGAACTCTACGACTCCTCCCTCCGCACGGCCCGCATCCTCCTCATCGGCATTGCGCTGGGCCTGGCGGGAGTCATCGGCGGCCTCTTCGCGATCGTCACCTACACGGTGAAGCTCCAGCTCGCCACCGTCCACATCCCGATCAAGCAGGTCGATCCCGACGACCCGATCCCGACGATCACCCTGGGCGAAGGCCAGCACCAACTGATCGCGACGACCTTCGACGCGAAGTTCGAGGGGATCCACGCCGGGACCTACCCCCTGGACGTCACCGCGCCGAACTACGAGCCCTACCACTCCGTCGTCCTCCTGAAGCGCTCCCAGCACCTGGAGATGGACCCGATCCTCCTCACCCCGATCAGCGGCTTCCTCCGCCTGGAACCGGCCTCCGGCGGCTACACCTACGAGATCCGGCCCGCCGGGCGCGACCGCCTCTACTCCTCCGGCACGATCGCCCCGGACGACGCCGCCAACCTCCACGTCCGGCCCGGCCGCTACGACGTCACGTTCATTCAGAAAGACATCCGCTACAGCCTCCCCCTCGACGTCGCGGCGAAGACCATCACCACCTACTCCCCCGACTTCCGCTTCTCCAAGGTCCGCATCACGAGCCAGCCGACCGGGGCCGTTGTCTCCATCGACGGGGCGCAGCGCGGATTCACCCCCTTCGAGGCGATGCTCCCGCCCGTCGAGCAGAGCATCGCGGTCGAGATGGAAGGCTTCGAGAAATACTACATCCCGCTCACCCCGAAGAACGGCGACCCGAAGACCTTCGACATCGTCCTGCGCCGGGTCAAAGCGACGAAGGACCCGGTCGTCCCCCCGCCCCCCACCGGCCCGATCCCGGAACAGACCCCGCAACCGCAATCGCTGCCGGATCAGAAATAATTAGGTCGTGTTAGCGATTTCCGGCGGGCCGCGCCGGAGGGGCTACGCCCCTCTCCCCGAGGCGTGCGCAACGCCGCGTGCCTGAATGGCACGCAAGGCAGCGCAGAACGAAGGGGAAGGGGCATAGAACCCCGGCCCGAAGGGTTGCCCCTAAAA
>CAISZB010000042.1 GCA_903889845.1 uncultured Verrucomicrobium sp.
CCGCTTCGGTTCCGAAGCTCCTCCCATGGTGATTCCTCCCAATGATAGGGGATTCAGCGGAGTAGAACTCTCCTTGGGAGATTGGCCTTTAGCCGTGGATGCCCTCTCCCGTTGGCATCTGCTGAGGGGAGGTTCAAGGAGACTGCCTGCGCGATAGCGCAACTACCCCAAGGGGAAACAAACTGGCAGGGCCGGGAGGCAACCGACGCCCCTCTTTGGCGATAAAGCGGATTACCTCCAGCTGTACAGGTAAGCGCAAAGCGCGATTCTACCCTGCCCCGAAGGGGTGCCCCTCCCCTTCGCGCCCCCTCATCCCCCCCTCCCCGGCGCCCACACCAACAACGGCCGCTCCCGCAGCCGCCTCCGCTCGTCCTCCGCCTCCCGCCGCGCCGCCTCGGAGGCGGAGAAGAGGACGATCCGGGGGGGGTGCCCGGCGGGGAGGGAGGCCAACGCGGGGCGTGGCCCGGGACGATGTCGTGCGGGTTTCATGGAGGACCGGCCGCTTCGGGCGCAGGCGCGGCCCGTCCGATGAGGCAATGGTATTCGCGCCCGCCGAGGGTGAGGGCGTGGGCCGTCGCCTCGACGCGGAGGAGGGGGGCGCCGTCGCCTTCGCCATTGGGCAGGAAGAAGGCCTCGATCTGGAAGGCGCCGTAGGCGCGCGCCTCGCTGCGGTGAAGGGCCCAGGCCGCGGGGCCGAAGGCCGGGGCGATCTCTCCCAGGTGCCGTCCGCGCAGGACGGTGAGGGGGCGGCCCAGGGCCTCGCAGAGCGGGCGGTTCGCGTGGAGGATGACGCCGTCCTCCCCGGTCCACAGGACCCATTCGCCCCGGGCTCCGGTTTCCCCCAGCCGGTCGAGGGCGAAGTAGGCGAGGGCCGCCCCGGCCCCGGTCGCCTCCCGCACGGCGGCGTCCTGGAAGCTGATGACCACCGCCTCCAGCGGGCCCCAGGGCACGGGCGCGGCGCGGAGGTCGACGGGCAGGGGCGCCCGGGGCGAGGCGGGCACCCGGTCCTGACCCGGATGCGGGGACCAGGGCCGGAGGAAGGTGAGCCCCGTCGTCGTGCCGCGCCCTTCGCGCAGCCGGAGGAGGAGGCGGTCGGCCTCGGCCTCGATCTCCGGCGGGAAGAGGACGGAAAGGTGCCTCCCGACGAGGCCCGGCCCGGTGGCGGCGGACCCGCCCGGGGCGTCTGTCTCCGGAAACCCGAGGAAAGTCCGCAGGGCGCGGTTCGCCAGGAGGAGGGTGCCGGTGATGCTTTGGACGACGGCGAGGGGCTCCGGCGCCAGCTCGAAGAGGGCGCGGTACTTTGCCTCGGAGATGCGGACCCGCTGCCCTTCGCGGTCCCGCTCCTGGCGGGCACGGTCCAGGGTCCGGTGCCGCAGGGCCCTTTGGCGGATGGCCCGCTCGGCGAGGAGGGGGAGGGTTTCCCAATCGCGCCGGACGAGGAGGTCGCTCGCCCCGGCCCGGAGCGCCTCGACGGCTTCCTCCGCCGTCGCCTCGCCGACGAGGAGGAGGAGAGGGGTCTCCGGCAGGTGTTCCCGGACGAGCCGGAGCAGGGCGAGGCGCCCGGTGACGCCCAGAACGCCGTCGTCGAGGCAGAGGAGGAGGTCGGGTGCCGTGGGCGGGAAAGGGGTGGAAGCCGTCGCCTCCCGTGTCAGCAGCGGGAGGAAGGCGGCGAGGGGCCGCCAGTCCCATTCCCAGGCGGGCCGGGTTCCGGTCGAGGCGGAGGCTGCCGCGGTCATCGCTTTCGCCTCGATCCGGGCGATGTGGGGCAGGGCGTCCTCCCGCGAGGGGGCGAGGACCAGGAGCCGGAAGGGCCCCCCGGGCAGGGGCGCCTCTCCGACGACGTCTCCGGGGGGGCAGGCTGCGGTGTCCGGCATCGGACGATTCACCATGGTCTCCATCGAGCTCGAAAGATACGATATAAGGGAGACAAAAGTCTACCATTATGTCGCAACCGAACTGCCGCAGGAGGCCGCAACCGAAAAGGGGAATCGGGTAACCTACGCCCCGTCGGCGGCGAGGCGCTTCGCCTCCAGCTCTTCCCAGCGGGCGAAGGCGGTGGCGATGGTGGCTTCGAGGGCGGTCAACTCCGCCTGGAGGGCGGCGACGGCCTGGCCGGTCGGATCTTTCTGATACAATGCGGGATCGGAAATGCGCGCGGTGAGGGCGGCCTGTTCCCCCTCCAGCGCCTCAAGGCGGGCGGGGAGCTCGTCGAGTTCGCGCCGTTCCCGGTTGAGGAGCTTCGGGCCTTTTTCCTTCGGGGCGGACGGAGCGGGCGCGGCCTTGCCGGAGGGCTTGGCCGGGAGAGCAGCCTGCAAGGCCTTTTCGGCGGCGCTGACGCGGAGCCAATCGGCGTAGCCGCCGATGTATTCGCCGATCCGGCCGCCGCCTTCAAAGACGTAGGTGCCGGTCACGACGTTGTCGAGGAAGGCCCGGTCGTGGGAGACGAGGAGGAGGGTCCCCTCGAAGTTGACGAGGAGTTCTTCGAGGAGTTCAAGGGTCTCCGCGTCGAGGTCGTTCGTCGGCTCGTCGAGGACGAGGACGTTGGCGGGCTGGAGGAAGAGGCGGGCCAGGAGGAGCCGGTTCCGCTCGCCGCCGGAGAGCCGCTTCGCGGGCATCCGGATGCGGTCGGCGCGGAAGAGGAAGTCCTGCAGG
>CAISZB010000043.1 GCA_903889845.1 uncultured Verrucomicrobium sp.
CCAAGGAGATTGGATTCAGCGGAGGAGAACTCTCCTTGGGAGACTGGCCTTTTTGCCGTGGATGCTCTCTTCCGCTGGCATGCTCTGGCGGGGAGGCTCAAGGAGACTGCCCCGAAGGGGCTGCCTTCCTCTTCGCGCCCCCGCCCCCCTCAAGGCAATTGCCCCAACGCCTTCGCCGCCTCGGCGGCAGCTTCCTTCACTCGCGGATCGAGGCCGGCCTCGTTCGACATGGCTTGGAGGGCGGGGATCGATTCCTTGTCCCGGTAATCGACGACGGCGAGGATGGCCTCGAAGCGAACCGGTAATTCGGTGTCGTTGAGGCATTTGCGGATGTCGGGCAGGCCGGCGGGGTCGAGTTGGTAGCGGAAGGCGCGGAGGCCTTGCTGGCGGGTGGCCGGATCGGGTGCGGCCAGGTAGGCCAGGAGGACGGGGGTGGCCGCCTTGTTCTGGACGGCGGCCAGGGAGAGGGTGGCGGCCCGGATGCGGAAGGGGTCGCCGCTCTGGAGTTGTTTCAGGTAGGGATCGACGTCCTTCACCTGCCGGACGAGGCTGGTGAGGGCGACTTCCGCATTGTGGCGGACGGTGCCGTCGGGATCGACGACGAGGTCGAAGAGGGGGGTGACGGCCCTGATGTCCCCCATGTTCCCGAGGGCGGTGGCGGCCTCGGAGCGGACGAACCACCAGCGGTCCTTCAGGGCCTTGACGAGGGGGGGGATCGCCTTCGGGTTCTTCAGGCTGCCGAGGGAGACGACGGCGGCCCGGCGGACGTTGTCGTTGGGGTCGTCGAGGAGGCCCATGAGGGGACCGGCGGCTTCCGGTTCGCCGACCATGCCGAGGACCCGCGCGGACGAGGTGCGGACGGTGGCGTCCTTGTCCTTCAGGGCGTCGAAGAGGACGGAATCGGTCCGGCTGATCTCGGCGGCGAAGGCCCGGTAGCGGCTGTAGGCGAGGTCGACCCGTTCCGCCCGGAGGAGGAGGAGAATTTCCTCCCGGCGGAGGGCCTTGCTCTTCGGGTTCTGGACGAGGCCGGCCTGGAGGATCTCGTAGGCGGAGGAGAATTGGTTCGTGGCGACGAGGGCCTCGACCCGCTTCACTGTTTTCCCTTCCTGCCCGCATCCGGCAAGGCCGAGGGCGGCGAGGGAGACCAGGAAGAGGGAAGGGCGAAACGACGGGAAGCGCATCCCGTCGAGATTAGACCTCGTGCGGGACGCCGCAAGGAAATCTGCTTTTTCCTCCGTTCGGGAATGGCGCAGATCGAACCGGGCTTGCCCTTCCCGGCGATTCCTCCTAGGTTCCTCCCATACCCCTATGGAGTCCGGCCTGAATCCCGCCAGTAACCTAGGCCGCCTCATCCCGGCGGCTTTTCCCGCCCCGGACACGGGCGCGGGGACGGGGGCAAACGGCTCGAACGGGACGCATGGGTTGAACGGGGAAGCTTCCCATCCCCTTCTCAACGGGGGACTTCAGACGCCGGCGATGGCGGCCCGCCTCCGGGAACTCGATGCGCGGATTTTGGCGCAGGCCTCGCTGTTCGACGCCGATGTGGTTGCTTACCTGGAATACGTCCTCCGGTGCCACGGGAAGCGGCTCCGCCCGACGCTGGCCCTCCTCTGCGGGGAGGCGACGGGGGGGATCACCGACGCCCACCTCGACCTCGGGACCATCATCGAGATGATCCACCTGGCGACGCTGGTCCACGACGACATCATGGACGGCGCCTCCCAGCGCCGGAATCAGCCGACGGCGTCGAGCCGGTGGGGGGCGGAGATCTCGGTCCTCGTCGGCGATTGCCTCTTCGCCCACGCCCTGCGGATCTGCTCGTCGAAGTTCCCGCAGGAGGTGAGCGGGGTGATCTCCGGCGCGATGAGCGAGGTCTGCACGGGGGAGATCCTCCAGACGCAGCGCCGCTTCGACCTGAATTTGACCTTCGAGGACTATATCCGGATCGTCCGGATGAAGACGGGGGAACTCTTCCGCATCGCCTGCCATTTGGCGGCCTCGATCAACGGGGCCTCGCCCGAGACGGTGGCGGCGCTGGGCCGCTACGGGGAATCCCTGGGCATCGCCTACCAGATCTACGACGATTGCCTCGACTTCCTGGGCAACGAGGAGGAGGCGGGGAAGACCCTGGGGACCGACATGGAGAAGGGGAAGATCACGCTTCCCTTCCTCTACCTCCTCCAGGCGCTGAAGGGGGACCCGGCGGCCCACGAGGCCGTCTGCGAGGCGCTGCTCCACGGCAGCCCCGCCGACCGCCGCGCGCTGGTCGCCCAGGTGAAGGGCCGGGGCGCGCTGGTGCGGACCTTGGGGACGCTCTCCGAATACCTGGCCTCCTGCCGCGACGCGCTCGATTTCCTCCCCCCCTCGGAGGCGCAGGAGAGTCTGGCGGCGATTCCCATCGTCCTCTCCGGGCATGTGGCGGAGCTGACGGGGCAATAATGGGAATAGCGGCGAGGGATTGACTCGCGGTACCCCGGCGTACTACCCTCCGGGCCGATGCAGGGCTCGGCCAATCCCAACGACCCCAGCGACCGCGACCTCGTCCGGCGGGCGCAGGAGGGGGATTTGGCGGCCTTCGACGAGCTGTTTTTCCGCTACGAGAAGCCGATCCGGGTCCTCCTCTACAATATCCTCCTCCACGACGCCGACACGAAGGACGCCCACAGCGAGACCTTCGCGAAGGCCTACCAGCACCTCGCCTCCTTCCGGGAGGAGGCCCAGTTTTCGACGTGGCTCTACCGGATCGCGAAGAATACGGCCCTCAACCACTTGCGGAAGATGAAGCGGCGTCCCCTCTTCTCCTTTTCCAAGGAGGGCGAGGACGGGGAGGAATTTCACGAAGAGAATAATTTCATTGATGAAAATATTTCTTCCAACGTCACCCGGCAGATCGAAAACCAGGAGCTGCAAAATAAATTGAACGAATCGCTCGCACGGTTGTCAGAAGAACACAGAATGGTTGTGTCCCTCTTCGATGTCCAAGGCATGAGTCATGCGGAAATCGCCGAGATCATGAAGTGCACCGAGGGCACGGTCCGTTCCCGTCTTTTCTACGCCCATAAGCAGTTGCAAAAGTTTCTCAAAGATTATAAACAGTAACCCGACGAGTCCACCTATGATGTTCCGTAACGAATCCTCCGACTCTTCCTCCCCCCTCGATCCGCAGATCGCCGAGCTGCTCCGCGCCCGCCGCACGATGTTCGACGGGGAGCCCTCCCTCCTTCCCGATTTCCACCGCCGCCTCCGGGCCTCGGCCATGCACCGGGTCTCCGTCCGCGAAGCGATGCTGGCCCGCCTGGCCAACTGGGCCGAGGAGCACCTCACCTTCGGGTTCCAGACCGGCCTCCGCTACGCCGGGGCCGCGGCCCTGCTCGTCGGCGCGATCGTCGTCGGCATCGAGGAGTCGCCCCTGGCGAATGTCTCCGGGCCGGTCCTCACGCTCAAGTCGGAGGCCGTTCCCGCCGCCGCTTCGACCCTGGCGATCGGCAGCCGGGTCGATTACGCGATGAACGATGTCCGCGCCTCCTTCTCGCCCGCTTCCCTTACCCTCGATCAGCAGATCGACCGCAGCACGCTCGGCGGGGACCTGAATGCCACGCCGGCCAACGCGCAGTATATCCTGCCGAAAGCCCCGGCGACCTATGATGCGGTCGTTGCGTTCTAGCTCGGCGCTTCTTCTCCTGCTCCTCCTCCTGTTAGGGGTGGGCGGTACCGGCTCTTCGGCCTCGGCCCAAGGGGTCTTCGAGGCCATCGGCGACCAGGTCAACAAGGTCTTCGAAAACGGGAAGTCTGCCGTCGTCCGCGTCCACGCGATCCAGGCCCCCCTCCCCGGGGAGACCGACGGCCTGGAGACGATCGGCTCCGGCTTCTTCATCGACAACAAGGGGACCCTCGTCACGGCGGCGATGGTCATCGGGCTGAGTCCGGCGGTCTCCGTCGAGGTCGGCGGCCTCCAGCTGCCGGCGAAGATCCTGGGCCTCGACCCGCGCAGCGGCGTCGCGGTGCTCCAGGTCTTCGACGGGGTCACCCCCTTCCTTTCCTTTGCCCGGGACGGGGAGATCCACACGGCGACGCCGGTCGTCGCGATCGGCTACCCGATGAATCTGCCCTCCGCGCCCACCTTCGGGATGGTGACGGGATTCGACACGCAGTATCTGGGCCGCTTCTTCGCCTGCACCCACCTCCGCACCAGCCTCTCGATCAGCCCCGGCCAGATCGGCGGTCCGGTCCTGGATGGAAAAGGAGGAGTCGTCGGCATGATGATCATGGCGGCCGACGAGCGGAAGTTCACCTACGCGCTCCCCTCCGCGGCGATCCAGAAGATCGTCGCCGACGTTGCCGTCCACGGGCGGGTGGAGCACGGCTGGGTCGGCGTCGGGGTCG
>CAISZB010000044.1 GCA_903889845.1 uncultured Verrucomicrobium sp.
CCAAGGAGAGTTCTACTCCGCTGAATCTAACCTCCTTGGGAGGAATCACTGCGGGAGGAGGCTCCCCTTACCTCCGCCCCTTACCTCCGCCCCTTATTCAGCGCCTCGGTGAACCAGTCGCCCCCCGAGGGCTTCGAGGTCGAAGGCCGGGGCGGGTTCGGAGTGCTAGGTCGGGACACCCCCGGCGAAGTCCGCCCAGACACCGCCGCCGCCGCGCCGATCAGCGGGGCCGATTTCATCGAGAGGGCGATCCGCTTCCGGGGCAGGTCGATGTCGGTCACCGTGACGGTCACCTTCTGCTGCACCTTCACGACCTCGGCGGCGTCCTTCACGAAGTGGTCGGCCAGCTGGCTGACGTGGACGAGGCCGTCCTGATGGACGCCGATATCGACGAAGGCGCCGAAGGCGGTCACGTTCGTCACGATGCCGGGAAGCTTCATCCCCGGCTTGAGGTCCTCCATCTTCTCGATCCCGGCCTCGAAGGAAAAGACCTCGAACTGCTGGCGCGGATCGCGGCCCGGCTTCGCCAGCTCGGAAAGGATGTCGTTCAGCGTCGGGAGGCCGACCTCCTCCGTCGCGTAGCGGGCGAGGTCGATCTTCTTCCGCAAGCCCGCGTCACGCATCAGGTCGGAGACGGAACAGCTCAGGTCCTTCGCCATCGCGTCGACCACGGCATAGCGCTCCGGATGGACGGCGCTGGCGTCGAGGGGGTGCGCCCCCTCGCGGATTCGGAGGAAGCCCGCCGCCTGCTCGAAGGCCTTCGGCCCGAGGCGCTCCACCTTCTTCAACTCGGCGCGGGACTGGAACGGCCCGTGCGCCTCCCGATGGGCGACGATGCTCCCCGCCAGCGCGGGGCCGAGGCCGGAGACGTAGGTCAGGAGCTGCTTGCTGGCCGTGTTAAGCTCGACGCCGACGCCGTTGACGCAGCTCACCACCACGTCGTCGAGGCTCCGCTTCAGCGCAGCCTGGTCGACGTCGTGCTGGTATTGGCCGACGCCGATCGACTTCGGGTCGAGCTTCACCAACTCCGCCAGCGGGTCCATCAGCCGCCGCCCGATGGAGACGGCGCCGCGGACGGTCAGGTCGTGGTCGGGGAATTCCTCCCGCGCGACGTCGGAGGCGGAGTAGATCGAGGCGCCGCTCTCGTTCACCATGACGACGGGCAGCGGGAGCTTCAGCAGCTTCACGAAGGCCTCGGTCTCCCGGCTGGCCGTGCCGTTGCCGATCGCGATGGCCTCGATCTGATATTTGCGGACCATGCTCAGCAGCGCCTCGCCCGCGTCGCGCCGCTCCCCGGCGGAGGAGGCCGTCGGGTAGACCACATCGTGGTGGAGGAGCTTCCCCTGCCGGTCGAGGCAGACGATCTTGCACCCGGTGCGGAAGCCCGGGTCGATCGCCAGGACGTTCTTCCGGCCCAGCGGCGAGGAGAGGAGCAATTCGCTCAAATTTTCGGTGAAGACCCGGATCGCCTCCAGGTCGGCCTTCTTCTTCGACTCGACCCGCATCTGCCCCTCGATGGCGAACATGAGGAGCCGCTTGTAACTGTCCTGCACCGCCATCCGGACCTGCTCCGCGGCGGCTCCCTTTCCGGTCACGAAGAGCGGTTCGAGGAGCCGCAGCGCCTCCTCCTCCGGCACCGTGATCCGCATGAAGAGGCACTCCTCGGTCTCCCCGCGCCGGATCGCCAGGAGGCGGTGGCTCGGGATATTCGCCAGCGGCTCGCTCCAATCGAAGTAGTCCTTGAACTTCGCCCCCGCCTCTTCCTTGCCCGGGACGACCTTCGACTTCACGACGCCCTGCGCCTCGAAGAGTTGCCGCAGCTTGGCGCGCGCCCCGGGATCGTCGCTGATCTGCTCCGCCAGGATATCCCGCGCCCCGGCGAGGGCGGCTTCGGGCGTTTTGACAGCCAGTTCCGCAGACTCCGCGTCCAACTTGACAAAAGGCTGCGCGGCGGCCAGGGGATCGGTCGCCGGGTCCTGCGCCAGGAGGAGGAGGGCCAGGGGCTCCAGGCCCTGCTCCTTCGCGATCGTCGCCTTCGTCCGGCGCTTCGGCCGGTAGGGCTGGTAGAGGTCTTCGAGGGCGGTCATCGTCTCGGCCCGGGCGATGGCGGTTTTGAGAGCATCCGTCAGAAGGTTGCGCTCGGCGAGGGACTTGACGATGGCCTCACGGCGCTGATCCAACTCCGCGAGGCTTACCAGGCGTTCGCGGATCGAGGTGATCGCCACCTCGTCCAAGGAGCCCGTCGCCTCTTTGCGGTAACG
>CAISZB010000045.1 GCA_903889845.1 uncultured Verrucomicrobium sp.
GTTCACGTGGGGCGGGCTGCGCGACATGCTGCGGCTCTTCCGCCTCCTGCGGGCGCAGAAGGGGAACGCCCTCGACAACGGCATGGTGGTCGATCACCAGAACCTCGACGACATCGGACGGACGGAAGTCGCTCCGGAACCCGGTCCCGCCGCCCTGCCTGCGGGAAAGGCCATCGCGTGACGTGTCTCCACCCGGGTCCGTTCCTTGTCGGCCTCGCATTTTGTTGCGCGGTGATTCCGGCTTCGGCCTCGGCGGCGGAGCCGGCATCCGGCCCCCAGCCCAAGCCCTTTCGCGTCGGGATCGAGACCCCCGCGATTGGGGCCGAAGTCGAGGGGGAAATCCCGATCGCGGTCGTCGCGCCCGGTTGTTCCCGCGCGACGGTGCGATGCTGGCGCCAGGGTGAGGGCGGGGGCTTCGGCTCCGATTCGGTCGTCGGATCGGTCCCGCTCGACATGGAGGGAAAAGGAACGGTGGTCTTTCCCGCCGACCGCTATCCCCACGGGCCGCTCACCGTCCGGATCACCGGCGAGGCCGGGACGGACGAGGAGACCTTCAACCTTCAGCTTTTCAACAAAGGCGGCGTTCCGTGGAACGAGGGAATTCCCGAGGCGATCCCTCCTGGGGCGGCGGGCATGACCCTCGCCTTCGCCGACGACTTCGACGGCCCCCTCTCGATCTCCCGCACCGGCGCGGGGGCCCGCTACGCCTCGCACAAGCCGGGCGGCGGCGACTTCAGCCAGATCCCTTTCACCGATTACGAATCACCGCAAAATCCCTTCACGCGCATCGGCACGTGGCTCCGCATCCGGATCGACCAGAAACAGAATGCGGCGGGACTCCTTTCCTCGCTTCGGCTCGATGGCACCGGCTTCGCCGTCTCCGCGCCGTGTTATTTCGAGTGCCGTTTCCTCGCCCAGTCGGCCCCGGTAACGTGGCCGGCCTTCTGGGTCATGACGCAGGGGACCTGGAGGGGCCTGAAGGAACCGGCCGACGAGCTCGACATCATCGAAGGATACGGTGGCACCGGTCCGAAGCTGCCGAACCAAAAGGGCTATTGGGTCACCTCCCACACCTGGAACCAGGAGGAGAAGCAGCCCGGCGTTTACAAACAGATCCCCATGGAGAAGGTGGGCGGCGGCGCGAGCTGGTGGACGACGGCCCACACCTATGGCTGCCGGATCGACCTGACCGATACCGTCTATTACTGCGACAACATCGAGGTGGCCCGCCATCCGACGAGCCGCCTCTGCCGGACCAACCCCCTCTTTTTCCTCATCAACTTCGCCGCCCCGGGGGCGGGCTGGCCCCTCGATCTCTCCCAATACGGAGGCGTCGTCGATATGTACGTCGATTACGTGAGGGTCTTCAAAGGCGGGGAAGGGAATCCCTAGATTGACGAAAAAACGGGGCAATCATGGATGATGCCAAATCTCCTTGATTAAGTCCGATAAGGGGTCGCGAAGTAATAGGTGATGCCCTTTGGGACTGGGTAGAATCGCTTACGCTTCCCTATACAGCTCCATACCCACCGCGCGTTTGTAGGCTTCTGAGGGGTGCCCCCTCAGCCTCCAGCTAAGAGCCTGTAGGAGGAGAAGAGCGCGCGGTGGAGGCTATTCTCCTCCCGAGGCGCAGCCTCGGCTGAATCCCCGAATCTCCGA
>CAISZB010000046.1 GCA_903889845.1 uncultured Verrucomicrobium sp.
ACAAACGCGCGGTGGGCATGGAGCGGATACAGGGAAGCGAAGCGATTGTTCCCGGTCCCGAAGGGCGGAACACTTCTTCAGTCCCTTCTTCCGCTTCAACCGTAGCTCTTGAAGAATTTCTTCTTCGCGGCGGCGTCCTCGGCCTTTTCCACGGCGGGTGCAGGGGCCGGAGAGGGAGAGGGCTTCGGCGCGGAGGCGGCGGGTTCCGGCTGGGCGGCGAGGAACGGGGGTGGCTCGTTTTCCGCGGCGGGCTCTTCTTCCCCGGGCAGCGGCTCTTCCCCTTCCATCTGCGCGTAGGGATCGCCGTACCCGGCGCCCTGGTTCGGCATCATGGAGGCGGGGGTGCCGCCGCTGGCCTCGACGAAGGCGAGGCGGACTTCGGTCAGGACCTTGGCGAGGAGCTTTTCCTCCTGCGGGATCAGGTTCCCCTTCGTCTTCACCTGGAGGGCTTCGAGCTGGTCGATCAGCATCTTCGCCTCGGGCAACTGGGGCGGGAGGGCGCGGCCCCGGGCGTCGGGAATCCGGCCCAGGAGGTAGAGGGCGTTCTGGGCCTGCATCATCACCATCTGGGCGAAGATCTGGGCCAGTTCCTGAGGGGAGAGGGAGGGTTCGGTCGACATAGGGGAAAGGGGGTTGGGCGAGGGGGAAGGTTACTCCGGCCCCACGGAGGCGACAACATATTCCTGGCGGTCCAGGTAGCGGGCGACGACGGCGTTCAACTCGTCGAGGGAGAGGGCGGCGACCCGCTTGCGGCGCGTCTCGGCCCAGTCGTGGCCGAGGCCGAGGTAGGCGTCGAGGGCGGAGGCCGCGGCGACGCCGCCGGGGTTCTGCGACTCGATCTTCTCCTCGCTGATCATCTTCGCGCGGGCGCGCTCGAATTCCTCCGGGGTGAGGCCGTCCTTCGCCATCTTCGCGATCTCGTCGAGCATCGCGGCCTCGACGGCCAGGCGCTTTTTCGGGTCGGTCCCGGCGTAGAAGCAGAAGTAGCCGGCATCGGCGCCCAGGAAGCGGGTGGCGCTGACGAAGTAGGCGAGGCCCATCTGTTCCCGAATCCGGACGAAGAGCCGGGTGCCGAGGTCGGAAAGGGCCTCCGCCAGGACGGCGAGGGGGACCTGATCGGGATGGACGATGGGGACGGTGGGGAAGGCGATCTGAAGGACGGCCTGCTCCTTCGGCATCGAGCGCTCGACCCGGACGGGGCCTGTCAGCGCAGGGAGGGGAGTGGAATGGGGCGCCGGGAGGGCGGTACCGAAGGAAGAAAGGCACTTGAAGACCTCGTCCCGCCACAGCTCCGGTGCGACGGGCCCCGCCGAGGCGAGGACGAGGCGCTGCTGGCGGAAGGCGCGGAAGGCGGCGTCGATGTCGGCGAGGCCGATGGCGGCGACGGTCTCGGCGGTGCCGAGGAGGTTCCGGGCGTAGGGGTGGCCGGGATAGAGGGTCTGGCGGACCAGGTCGCGGGCCAGGGCCATCGGCTGGTCCTGGTCGAGGGCGATCGCGGCGAGGTGCTTCCGCTTCTCGGTCTCCAGCTCCTTTTCATCGACCTGCGCCTCGGCGAGGACGTCGAGGAAGAGGTCGAGGCCGCGCTGCCAGTCCTGGGAGAGGAGTTCCAGGTGGAGGCTGGCGCTGTTGTTGCCGGAGTCGGAGGCGAGGAGGCCGCCCAGGCGCTCGATCTCCGCGGCGAGGGCCTTCGCGCTCCGCCGCTTCGTCCCCTTCATCATCAGCTGGCTGGCGAGGCGGCAGAGGCCGGTCTTGCCGGGAGGCTCCGCGAGGAGGCCGCCGGGGAGGATGGCGCGGAGGGTGAAGAGGGGGAGGCGGTCGTTCCGCAGGTGGTAGGCCCGGATCGGGGCGAGGGCGGGGAGCGGCTCCGGGATCGGAAGGACGGAGGGGACAACGGTGGAGGACGCGGCGGCGGGGGCCGGGATCGAGGAGGCGGGGACCAGCTCGATGACCGACTCGGTCTCCGGGCGGAGGTGGGCCAGGAGGGCGCGGTCGGCGTCGGCGAGGGTGACGTTCTGGAGCCGGGCCAGGAACGTCTGGTGGAAGCGGGGATCGCGTGCGGCCAGCCAGCCGCCGCCGATGAGGGAGGCCTTCCCCGACATCGTCTTCAACTGGTGGATCTGGTGGGTGAGGCAGAGGCGCTTCGCCCGTTCCAGGTCGGCCTCGGTCCGCTGGGCGGGGAAGCGGTGCAGTTCCTCGCGGAGGCGCTCCACGAGGCGGGGCAGGTTCTCCGGGCTGCAGCGGGCGTCGAGGCCGAAGAGGCCGATCTTGCCCGGGGCGTAGACGAAGGAGTCGACCTCCTCGGCAAGGCCCTCTTCCTCGACGATCGTGTGCCAGAGGAGGGAGGCCCGGCCGCCGCCCAGCATCGTCGAGACGATCTGGAGGGCGGGCAGGTCGGGATGGTGGAGGCCGGGGGCCGGATGGAGCAGGGCGACGCGGGCGACTTCCGTGGGGAAGGCGCGCCGGGCGGAGCGGGGGGAGAGCTGCGGGGGCTCCTCGGCGACGGGGACATCGGGGAGGAAGCGGCGCGGCTCGTGCGCCCAGAGGCGGGCGGCCTCGGCGGCGAGGGCGACGGGATCGACGGCCCCGCAGACGACGAGGGTCAAATTTTGCGGCGCGTACCGTTCCCGGTAGTAGGCGTGGACGTCGTCGCGGGTCAGCCGGTTGAAGAGGTCGAGGTGGCCGATGACGGGCTGCCGGTAGGGATGGGCCGAGTAGACGGTCCGGAAGGCGAGCTTCGTGAGGACGGAGTCGGGGTTGTCGTCCCCCATCGCGAATTCCCGGCGGATGACTTCCTTCTCCGGCTCGAATTCCTCCGCAGGGAGGAGGGAGTTCTGGACGGCGTCGGTGAGGATGGCCAGGGCGGCTTTCCAGTTCTCCGCAGGGAGGTCGATGTGGTAGACGGTCCGCTCGAAGGAGGTGTAGGCGTTGAGGTGGCCGCCGAGGTCCTGGACCTCCTGCGCCATCGCCGAGTTGCCCCGCGTCGGCGTCCCCTTGAAGAGGAGGTGCTCCAGCAGGTGGGAGAGCCCGGCCCCGAGCCACTTCCCCTCGTGGATGCTGCCGGTGCCGCACCAGTATTGGATGGAGACGACGGGGGCGGTGTCGTCCTGCGCGGCGAAGAGCTGGAGGCCGTTCGGCAGCTCCTCCGAGAGGATTTCCGGAAACAGGGCGGAGCCGGAAAGGGCGGCGTCGGCGGAGAGGCCGGAGATCGGGTCGGTTCCGGTGGTGAAGGCGATGGACGTGGGCATGGCGGGATCGGGGTCCGTCAAGATACGCCTGGGCGGCATCGGAAACAAGCCCGATGCGGGGGCGACGCGGAGTTGTTACTCCGGACGGACGAGGGGGGCGGGAACGGACTAGAGTCCCTGGCTCTCGGGCTTCTGAACCTTCGGCTTGGTCTTCCGGGGGAGCTTCGAGCGGGGGGAGGAGGCCTCGCCTTCGGCGGCGGAGGCGGCATCTTCCGGGCCGTGCGGGCGGAAGGGCTTCACGAAGGCCTCATGGAAGCTGAAGCCGTTCTTGAAATCGCTGAGGGAATCGCTGTCGGTCTTGCCCAGGACGCCGTACTTCACGAGGTTGAAGACGATGTCGCCGAAGTCCTCGCACTTCTTGATGCCCCACTCGTTGAGGACGGTCTTGCTCATCGGGCCGAACTCGCGCAGGGCGTAGTCCCGGATGCCGTGGAGGAGTTCCTGGCCGCTGACATGGCCTTTGAGGGAGGGGCCGCCCCCACCGGAGTTGCGGCGGAGGTGCTTCAGGGTGTAATCGAGGCCTTCGCGGATGAAGGTGTAGCTTTCGACGGTGTAGCGCGGATCGGCCTGGAAGATTTCCTGGACCACTTCGGAGAAATCGCGCTTCGGCATAGCTTTTATTTGGGAGCTTCGGACTCGTTTACGTTGATACCGTTCGTGTTAGGCTCTGGGGGCGCCGTTTTGCCGTGTCCCCGTACTGCATGAACGATGCCACCCAATAGGAGGAGCGCAAGGAGAAAGAGGAGGAACCCCTGCTCCCGGCGGGTGATCCAGGGATCAAAGGGGAGCCGCATAAGGGATTCGCCTCCAACGACAAGAACGCCTATTTGACGACAAAATTGATGAGCTTTTTCGGAACGAAGACGACCTTCACCGTCTCCTTCCCCTCGACCCACGGGCGGACGCTTTCCTCGGCGCGGGCGGCGGCCTCGACGGCTTCCTTTCCGGCGTCGATGGCGACGCGGACTTTGCCCCGGAGTTTGCCGCCGACCTGGACGACGACTTCGGCCTCGGTCTGTTCCAGATAGCGGGCCTCGGCGGTCGGCCAGGGGGCGCGGGCGAGGGATTCCGGGTGGCCGAGGCGCTGCCACAGTTCTTCCGCCGTGTGGGGCGCGAAGGGGGCCAGGAGGAGAATCAGCGGCTCGACGATGGTGCGGGGGCGCTCCTCTTCCTTCGTCAGGTCGTTGACGAGGATCATCATCTGGGAGATGGCGGTGTTGAACTGGAGCCGCTCGACGTCGTCGGTGACTTTCTTGATCGTCTCGTGGAGGCGGCGCTGGAGGGCCTCGGAGGGGGCGACGTCGGTCAGCTTCGTGCTGGGGACCCACTCGCCTTCCTGGTTCTCCTCCGCGACGAGGCGCCAGACGCGGCCCAGGAAGCGGTAGAGGCCCTCGACGCCCTGCGTCGACCACGGCTTCATCTGCTCCAGCGGTCCCATGAACATCTCGAAGAGGCGGACGGCGTCGGCGCCGTACTCGCCGACGATCTCGTCGGGGTTCACGACGTTGCCGATCGACTTCGACATCTTCTGGTTGTCCTCGCCCAGGATGAGGCCCTGGTTGACGAGCTTGTGGAACGGTTCCGGCGTGGTGACCACGCCGATGTCGAAGAGGACCTTGTGCCAGAAGCGGGCGTAGAGGAGGTGGAGGACGGCGTGTTCCGCCCCGCCGACGTAGAGGTCGACCCCTTTTTCGCCCATCCAGTATTTCTCGGCCTCGGCGCCGACGGGCGCGCCGTCGTTGCCGGGATCGCAGAAGCGGAGGTAGTACCAGCAGGACCCGGCCCACTGGGGCATCGTGTTCGTCTCCCGGACGGAGCCGTCGGGCAAATGGAGCCAGTCCTTGGCCTTTGTGAGGGGGGCGAGGCCCTCGGGGCTCGGCTTGAAGTCGTCGAGTTCCGGGGGGAGGAGGGGAAGGGCGTCCTCGTCGAGGGGGGCGTGGAAGCCGTCCTTCCACGTGATCGGGAACGGTTCCCCCCAGTAGCGTTGGCGGGAGAAGAGCCAGTCGCGGAGCTTATACTGGGTCCGGCCCGTGCCGTGGCCGTTGGCTTCCAGCCAGGCGATCATCTTCCGCTTCGCCGACTCGGTCGGGAGGCCGTCGAGGAACTCGGAGTGGATGGCGAGGCCCTCGCCGGTGTAGCAGGCGCCGGGCTCCAGGGGTTCCGGGGAGCGGACGACCTTCACGTTCGGGAGGCGGAAGCGGCGGGCGAATTCGTGGTCCCGCTCGTCGTGGGCGGGGACGGCCATGATCGCGCCGGTGCCGTAGCTGGCCAGGACGTAGTCGGCGATCCAGACGGGGACGGGCTGTCCGGTCGCGGGGTGGAGGGCGTAGCCGCCGGTGAAGACGCCGGTCTTTTCCTTGGCCAGGTCGGTCCGCTCCAGGTCGCTCTTCGCGGCGACCTGGCGGCGGTACGCCTCGACGGCGGCGCGATGATCGGGGGTGACGAGGGAATCGACGAGGGGGTGCTCCGGCGCGAGGACGAGGTAGGTGGACCCGAAGAGGGTGTCGGGCCGGGTGGTGAAGACCCGGATCTCCCCGCCGCAGTCGGAGGGGGCGGCGGAGGTCGGGGCCACGGCGTCCCGCTTGACGAGGATGGGGCGGCCATCGGGGCCGATCTCGAACTTGATGTTGAGGCGCGCGGCGGTGCCGTGCTCGGGGAGGCCGGGGAGCTTCGCCGCGTCGGGGGCGGCGGCAGGCGGGGCGGTCTTGGAAACCTTGGCGATCTTGAAAACGATCTCGGCCCCCTCGCTGCGGCCGATCCAGTTCCGCTGCATCTCCTTCAGCGACTCGGGCCAGTCGAGGCCGTCGAGGTCGGCCAGCAGGCGGTCGGCGTAGGCCGTGATTTTGAGCATCCACTGGCGGAGCGGGCGGCGCTCGACGGGGTAGTTGCCGCGCTCGGAGCGGGGCCCCTCGGGGGTCTGGAGGATTTCCTCGTTGGCGAGGACGGTGCCCAGTTCCGGGCAGTACCAGACGGGGGCCTCGGAGACGTAGGCGAGGCCCTTTTTATAAAGCTGGAGGAAGATCCACTGGGTCCACTTGAAGTAGCGCGGATCGGTCGTGTCGATCTCCCGGCTCCAGTCGTAGGAGAAGCCCATCGCCTTGATCTGGCGGATGAAGTTGGCGATGTTTTTCTTCGTCGTCTCGCGGGGATGGGTCCCGGTCTGGATCGCGTGCTGTTCCGCAGGGAGGCCGAAGGCGTCCCAGCCCATGGGGTGGAGGACGTTGAAGCCCTGCATCCGCTTCGCCCGGGCGACGATGTCGGTTGCCGTGTAACCTTCCAGGTGGCCGACATGGAGACCGGCCCCGGAGGGGTAGGGGAACATGTCGAGGACGTAGTACTTCGGGAGGTCGGCCCCTGCCTCGCCGGGATTGGCCGAATGGAACGACTGGTTTTCCTCCCAGAAGCGCTGCCATTTGGGCTCGAATTCGGAAAAGGGGTACTGTTTGCGGACTTGCATTGGGAGACTACCGGGTTATCAGGAATGGATGCCGCTTCAATCTAAAACGCCGCCGCTGCTCCTCGTCGCCACGAAAAACGCCGGGAAGGCGCGGGAATTTGCCGAACTCCTTGGGAAAGAATGGCGAGTAGAAACACTTAGGGATCACCCTGGTCTCGTCGAAGGAGTCGAAGATGGAGCGACCTTCGAGGCCAATGCGGCCAAAAAAGCGCTCGCGATCGGGCGGCAAGTGGGGGGGGAGATTTTGGTTTTGGCCGATGATTCGGGCCTGGAGGTCGATGCCCTTCAGGGGGCGCCCGGTGTCTACTCCGCGCGGTATGCGGGGGAGAGTGATCCGAAGCTGCGGGACGCGAGGAACAATGAGAAGCTTTTGAGGGAATTGGCGGCGCTGAAGGCCTTTCCGTTGGAGCAGCGCGGGGCGCAGTTCCGGTGCTCGCTTTGCCTCGTCCGGGGGGAGGAAGTCCTCGCGACGTCCGACGGGATTTGCCGGGGGGCGCTCCTCGACGCGCCGCGCGGGGGCGATGGGTTTGGCTACGATCCGCTTTTCGTTCCGGTGATCGAGGGGGGGGCGCTCGCAGCGAAGACTTTCGCCGAGATGGATTCGGACGCGAAGCATGCCCTGAGCCATCGCGGGAAGGCGATGGCGATCATGGCGGGGAAGATTCGGGGGATGGCGGGCTAAGACGTGTAGAGTATTTTCGCATCACATTGACGCAGAAAGCACCCCGGAGGGGTGCCAGCCGGTAGCCGGTGGTTGAGGGGCACAGGCCCCGACACCACCGGTTTGCGTCGAGGCATCAAACCGCCCCGGGAAGAAGATGGCTTGTCCCTGACTTCGACCGGGGCGGCCTCCTTGCGGTCTATTTTCGAAGTGCGCTCCGGCTTGTCCCATTGGAGGAACGGCCTGATTGCGGAGCGCTATTTCATACCGATTTATACCGGTGGTGTCGCTTCGCTCAACCACCGGCTACCGGCTTCGATCCCTTCGGGATCGCAATACGAGGTGTCTAAAATACTTTAGCTATGCAAAAACCGCTCCGCATCAATCGCGGCGGCACAGCCCATCCCCGCCGCCGTGATCGCCTGGCGGTAGACGGAATCGGCGCAATCGCCGGCAGCGAAGACGCCCTCGATGTTGGTCCGGCTGCCGTCCTTGAGGACGACGTAGCCGGCCTCGGTGAGGTCGAGCTGGCCTTTGAAGAGGCTTGTGTTCGGCACGTGACCGATGGCGACGAAGACCCCGGCGCATTCCAGCACGCGGGTCTCCCCCGTCACGGTGTCCTTCAGCCGGACGCCGGTGACCTTGCCCTCCGCCTGGCCGAGGACTTCCTCGACGGCGGCGTTCCAGACGGGCTTGATCTTTGGGTTGGCTAGGGTGCGGTCGGCCATGATCTTCGAGGCGCGGAGGGTGTCGCGACGATGGACGAGGTAGACCTCGGAGGCAAAGTTCGTCAGGTAGGTCGCCTCCTCGCAGGCGGAGTCCCCGCCGCCGACGACGACGAGGGGCTTGTTGCGGAAGATCGGGAGGGCGCCGTCGCAGGTGGCGCAGTAGGTGACGCCCTTGTTTTCCAACTCATGCTCGCCGGGGGCGCCGAGGTGGCGGTGGCCCGCGCCGGTCGAGACGATGACGGCCTTCGCCTCGATGGTCTCCCCGTCGACGGTGATTTGGAAGGGGCGCCGGGAGAAATCGACCTTGTCGACGACGCTCATGTATTGGACGTCGGTGCCGAAGCGCTTCGCCTGTTCTTGGAGGTTCATCATCAGCTCGTTGCCGTCGATGCCTTGGGGGAAGCCGGGGAAGTTCTCGACGATGGTCGTCGTCGTGAGGAGGCCGCCGGGCTGCTGGCCGGTGATGAGGAGGGGCTTCAGGTTCGCGCGGGCGGCGTAGATGGCGGCGGTCCATCCGGCGGGGCCGGAACCGATGATGACGAGGTCGTGCATGGGAGGGGAAAAACGTAGCGGAGAAAGGGGGAAAGGCAAGGGGCGGGGACAGGCGGAGATGCCGCCCCCGCCCCTTGCCGGAAGGATCAACTTTTAGCCGACGGTCAGCGGCTTCTGGCCGGGGCGCCAGGAGCAGGGCATGAGGCCG
>CAISZB010000047.1 GCA_903889845.1 uncultured Verrucomicrobium sp.
CCGCAAGCCGCCGATGCAGATACGGCGTCACGATGCGCCCCGCCTCGCCCGGGGTCGGCGTATCGACCGCGAGGGTGATCGAGTGGACCGCCACCACCGGCGAGCCGTCCAGCTCCACCCCTCCCCGCTCCGCCACCCTTCGCCGCAACTCCAGATCGGCCTGTCGCGGCACCAGCGTCTCCCTTGCCGCGGCTTGGCAGCCCTTGAAGGCTTCGCGGCGGGCCTCGTAATAAGCCTCATCCTGCGCCCGCGTGCGCCCCTTCGAGGAGGAGGCGGCGGCGGAAGAGGCTCTCCGGACGAAGACCGGTTCCTCCGTCGCCCGGGGACTTTCGACCACGGGCGCCTCCCAGAAACGATCGAAGCCCCGCACCGCCGTCCGGGCAATCGGCCCCTTGATCCAGATATCGCGGTCGAGGTAGTTCATATGCCCGCTCATCCCGAAATACCCGTCGGCGATATTGCGCCCCCCTTCCAGCATTTCCTCGTCGTCGACGACGAGGAGCTTGCGATGATCGCGGAATCCCATCTCCCAGAACCGCATCGGATCCACGACATTGAAATACCGCAGCTCGATCCCGTGCCGGGCCAGTTCGTCCCGCTCATAGGCGTCGAGACCCGGCTCCATTTCGTGGGGGTTCAGGTCGATCAGGATCCGGATCTTGACGCCCGCGTCGGCCCTCGCAACGAGGGCTTGAAGCACCAGCCTTCCCGCGCGGTCCGGCTCGAAGATAAAGTACTCCAGCTCCATCGTCCGGCGGGCCCGCCCGATCATCCGGAGGACATTTTCCAAGGCCGCCGTGTCGTCGTCGATCAGGCGCACCTCATGAGGCGCCTGGACCGTCTCCAGCCAGGGATCATCAGACGGAAGCCCTTCAGCCACAGGCCCCTGCGCCCGCGCCCGCATCGGCAGACCGAAGGCACAAGCCCACGCCACCCACATCAATAGAAGTCTGCTCATCGCGGAACGATCCCAAGAGAAAGGCACCCGGATCATTCGCGTCGATGGAAATGACTCATCCCTTCATGTTCTTGATTTTTATGAACATGAGAATACCCCCCCATTCCGAGGAATGCCCATGGGGTATGTACCTGCCTTTTGGGCGGCCCCGAAGGGCCACCCCCCTCCAGTTGCCTCCCTGGAGTATTTGCGCTATCGCGCAGGCAGTCGCTCCCTTACATGTGGGCGATGATATTGTCGCCGAATTCGGAGCACTTGATCTTCGTCGCCCCTTCCATCTGGCGGGCGAAGTCATACGTCACCTTCTTGCTCCCGATGGCCCCGTTGAGGCCCTTCAGGATCAGGTCGGCCGCCTCGCCCCAGCCCAGGTAACGGAACATCATCTCGCCCGAGAGGACGACCGAGCCGGGGTTCACCACGTCCTGGTCGGCATACTTCGGCGCCGTGCCGTGGGTCGCCTCGAAGATCGCGTGACCCGTGATGTAATTGATGTTGCCGCCGGGGGCGATGCCGATGCCGCCGACCTGCGCCGCAAGGGCGTCGGAGAGATAATCGCCGTTGAGGTTCAGCGTCACAATGACGTCGAAGTCCTCGGGCCGCGTCAGCACCTGCTGGAGCGTGATGTCGGCGATGGCGTCCTTGATAATGATCCCGTTCGGGAGCTTGCACCACGGACCGCCGTCGATCTCCACCGCGCCGAATTCGGCCTTCGCCACCTCATAGGCCCAATCGCGGAAGGCCCCTTCGGTGTACTTCATGATGTTGCCCTTGTGGACAATCGTCACCGACTTCTTCTTCTGCTCGATGGCATACTTGATCGCGGAACGCATGATCCGGGCCGTGCCGGGCTGGGAAACCGCCTTGATCCCGATGCCGACCGTCGAAACCGCCTCCTCGCCGAAGCGGACCTTCTTGAACTCCTTCGGGTAAGTCGTCTTGAGGAATTCGAGGATCTTCAGCGCGGGATCGCTCCCGGCCTGGAAGTCGATCCCGGCGTAAATGTCCTCGGTGTTCTCGCGGAAGATCACCATGTCGACCTTCTCCGGATGCTTCACCGGGCTCGGGACGCCGGTGAAGTACTGGACGGGACGGAGGCAGACGTAGAGGTCGAGCATCTGGCGCAGGGCCACGTTGAGGGAGCGGATGCCGCCGCCGACCGGCGTCGTCAACGGTCCCTTGATGCCGACCAGGAACTCGTTGAACGCCGTGATCGTGTCGTCCGGGAGCCAGTTATCGAACTTCGTCTTCGACGCCTCGCCCGCGAAGACCTCGAACCAGGCGATCTTCTTCTTCCCGCCGTAGGCCTTCTCCACCGCCGCGTCGAGGACGCGGACGCTGGAGGCCCAGATATCGCGGCCGGTGCCGTCCCCGCGGATGAACGGGATGACGGGATTATCGGGAACGGTCAGAACGCCGTCCTTGATCGAGATCGTGCCGCCGGCAGGAGGGGTAATCGAAGTGTATGCCATAATGGGTGTGGGTGAGAGAGTAAGAGCAATTTCCGCGCCTTGGCAAGGATCGCGTGCGGGTTTTTGGCTTTGTTCCGCGTCTTCTCTAAAACGACCCGATCAGCCACCCCGTCAGGAAGACCAGCACCCCGCCGATCACCACCTGGAAGGCCGCGGCGAGGAGCGCCGTGTCCATATACCGGTGCCGGATCCACGAAATCACCGCCAACTCCACCGACACCACCCCCACGGCAATCCCCGTCGCCAACTGAAAATTGGGAATCAGGTAGGGGATCGTATGGCCGATCCCCCCTGCCGTCGTCATCAGGCCACAGACCCAGCCCCGCATCCACGGATGGCCCCGCCCGCTCAGCACGCCGTCGTCGGAGAGCGCCTCCGCAAACCCCATGCTGATCCCCGCACCGAGGGAGGCCGCCAACCCCACGAGGAACGCGTCGTGACTGCTGTGCGTCGCGAAGGCCGCGGCAAAGACCGGCGCCAGCGTCGAGACCGATCCGTCCATCAACCCCGCCAATCCCGGCTGCACATATTGGAGGACGAAACGCCGCCGCTCCTCATGCTCCCCACCCGCGGCCAGCCGCTGCCGCTCGAAGGACTCGGCCAGATCGACATGCTTCCCCTCCTCGGCGGAAAGCTTCTGCAGAAACTCCTTCAGCACCGGATCGGACGCCTTGTCGACCGCCGCCGCATAGTAATCGCGGGCGTCCTCCTCCATCCGGGCCACCTCGTCGCGGATCTGGGAAACCGTCAGCACCTTCGCCAGCCAAAGCGGCTTGCGGCGGATAAACCCCTTCACATCCTGCCGCCGAATCAGCGGGATATGGTCGCCGAAGTGTTCCCGGTACGCCGCCGCCAGACGCTCCCCATGCCCCCGCTCCTCCTCCTGCATCCGGCGCAGCGCCTCCGCCGTCTCCGGATGGCCCTCGCGGACCCGCTCGGCGAACTCGCCGTAGATCCGCCCATCCTCCTCCTCCTGGGAAATGGCCAAAGCCAACACCTCGGCCGCCGTCAGTTCTTTGAATGCCTTCGACATGGCGGCGACTCTACCGCCTCTCCACGTCGGCATGAAAGAAAAGTTCTTCTCCACCAAAATAGGGAAAGAAAAGCAAAATCAGTTAATTAACACCGATAAAATATCCATAATTCTACTCATTCAAAAATCTCGACCCTACAGGTAGAAACAGAGCGCCTTTCCCTCATCACCAAAGAAACTTCCTCCCCTGCGGCATTATTCCCATGAAAAAAACCCTTCCCCTTCTCATCGGCCTCACCGCCTTGATCCTCGTCCTGGCCGGGGCCATCGCCGCGGGACTCTCCCAGCACGCCGCCTTCGAGGCCTCCCTCCGCAAGCTCGGGCAGGATCGGGCCCTGGCGGAGAAAGTCGCCCTCGATCTCAAAGCCAGCGAAACGGAAGGCTACCTGAGACAGATTTACCAAAACGCCCGCACCCTCTCCCTCCTCCCCGGCATCCGCGCCCTCACCGGGACCAACGCCCCCAGGAATCCGAAACCCGATTGGAACGCCAAACTCTTCACCCCCGAACTGAAAAACACCGTCCAGCAGATCTACAACAACCTCGCCAGCAACGTCCCGGTCTCCGAGATCTATTGCGTCCTCAAAGACTTCCATCCCGATGCCTCCGGCGAGCCCGACAAGGGCGAGACCCCCTTCTTCATGCTCGACCAGCTCATCGTCGGCGGCGGCGCGGCGGCGGCGGATGACGACAGCGCCAAGAAAAAGAACCCCGATTACCCCGACGAATTCGAGGGGGAAGAATACGCCTGGATTGCCGCCCAATCCCTCCGCTACGCCCAGGAGCATCCGAAGTTCGACTACGCCGAACTCGACGCCATCCCCGCCGCCGTCTCCCCCCTCCTCCGCACCTGCGACAACACCCAATACCCCTCCAAGGCCAGCGGCGACGTCGTCAACGCCCGGGGCTTCATCGTCGCCGTCCCCTTCTACAGCCCCGCCGGAACCTACCAGGGCCTGATCGCCGTCATCGTCCGCGCGAACCTCTTCGAGGCACAGTTCCTCGGCCTTCCCTCCCTCCCCGTCACCGCGCAGGAAAAGGCCGCCTCCGCCGTTCCCCTGCCGGAGGCCCCGTCCGACTTCCTCCTCCACCACGAAGGAACCGGCCTCCGCATCGCCGATCGTAGGAACCCCTCCCTCGCCTCCCTCTCCCTCACCGACGCCTCCCTCCTCACCCATCCCCTGTCCGGCGCCCGGATGCCCGGCTGGACCCTCTACCTCCGCCACAACGCCGCCCCCATCGCTCACGAAGTCGAGGAGCAGACCCTCCTCTACCATCACAAGCTGGAAACCCTTCTCCTCCTCACCCTCTCTCTGTCGGTCGCCATCGTCGGCTGGACCTGGTTCACCCTGCGCCGCGCCCGTCGGGAAGCCCTCATGAAAAACATCGTCGCCTCCCTCACCACCACCGCCGACACCCTGACCCAGGAATCGGAGGAACTGACCGAGAGCAGCCATCAACTCGCCGGGACCGCCTCCCAGCAGGCCTCCTCCCTGGAAGAAACCTCGACCGCCCTCGCGCAACTCACCGGGATGACCCGTTCCAACGCGGAAAGCGCCGAAAAAACCCGCCTCCTCTCGGGGGAAACCCGCCATGCCGCCGAGCTCGGCGAGAAGCAGACCTCCGACCTCCAGTCGGCGCTGGAAGGCATCCTCGCCGCCAACCGGGAAATGGGCGCGGCCATCGAGGCCATCCGGGACTCCAGCACCCGCGTCACCCATGTCATCAAGACCATCGACGAAATCGCCTTCCAGACGAACATCCTGGCGCTGAACGCCGCCGTCGAGGCCGCCCGCGCCGGGGAGAGCGGTGTCGGCTTCGCCGTCGTCGCCGACGAAGTCCGGAACCTGGCCCGACGCAGCGCCGAGGCCGCCCGGGAAACCACCTCCATGATCGAGGCCTCCGTCGAGAGGAGCGCCCTGGGCGTCGCCGCCAACTCCCGGGTCACCGCGCAGATCGAGGAATTCGCGACAAAATCGCGCCACATCCGGGAGAGCCTCGGCCAGATCACCGCCAAGGCCCGGCAGGTCGACCATCACATCCAGGAAATCGCGAACGCATCGAAGGAGCAAAGCGAAGGCCTCAATCAAATCTCCCAGGCGATGCACGAACTGGAGGGCGGCACGCAGACGACCGCCGCCACCGCCGAGACCTCGTCCCGGATCGTCCGGCAACTCACCGACCAGACCCACCTTCTCCACACCACCACCTCCTCCCTCACCGAGTTGCTGTCGAAGAAACAAGCGACCACCGCTCCCCAGCCCCGGCGCTTTCCGCTCCCTACACCAGGGATGGACAGGCTATCAATCTAAACCCGCAATGACCCAATCTCTGGACCAACGTTCACCTTGGTCCAAAAAGTTGAGTCATCCCCAAAGGGCTACCGGTTAAAACTTCGGTCACCGTACCGGCACAGCTCCAATTAAAGAGTCTTTAATTGAAAGCCTTCAGCTGGGGATATCCTTTCCCGTCGTGGTGACAGTGAGGGTGCCATGCTTGACCCCCTTGGAGGCGATCAGTTCGTCGGCCATCTTCCGGATAAGAGCCGCCTTGCCCCGCACGATCAGGACTTCGAGGCAGTTATGGTGGTCGAGGTGGACGTGTACGGTGGAAAGAATCACGTCGTGATGGTCGTGCTGGATATGGGTCAGGGTTTCCTGCAAATGGGGCTTGTGATGGTCATAAACCAAAGTGATCGTCCCTGCGATAATGCCAGTCCCCGAACGCTGCTGGTGCTCGACAAGCTTCCCCCGGATCATGTCGGAGATGGCCTGCGAGCGGTTGCTGTAGCCCCGTTGGGAAATCATCTCGTCCATCTGCTCCATCAGAGGCGGAGGAAGCGAAAAGGAGATGCGGGCGGCGTTTTCTTTGTTCATGGGATGCAGCGGGTTTTCCCAATCCTAGAACACATCCCCCGCTTTGGAAAGGGTGGGCCGGAAGGCGGAAAACCGAGGGCATCTGCGGCAAAGTAGTATTATTTTTGTCTAGCGTAATACTCACTCTTTAATTAATACTTTTTCTCGGAAAGTTAATATTATCCTCGCCGAAGGGCACCCTCCTTCCGGCAACAAAGAAAAGAACATGGACTTAAAAAAGAAAATCATCGGCATCTACATCCTCCTCATCGGCGCGAACGTCGGGGCGTGGCTCTGGACCCTGAGCGCCTTTCATCACTACCCCGTCCTGCTGGGGACGGCCATGCTGGCCTACACTTTCGGCCTCCGACACGCCGTCGATGCCGACCACATCGCCGCGATCGACAACGTGACGCGAAAGCTGATGCAACAGGGGCAAAAACCGGTGAGCGTCGGCTTCTATTTCTCGCTCGGCCACTCCACCATCGTCTTCGCCCTCTCCGCCGTCGTAGCGGCGACCTCGGTCGCCCTCAAGGACAAGTTTGAGTCCCTGACCAACCTGGGGGGCGTCGTTGGCACCAGCGTTTCCGCCACGTTCCTTTTGGCGATTGCAGCCGCCAATATCCTCATTCTGCTTTCCGTGTACCGGACCTTCCAACGGGTCAAAAACGGCGGCTCCTACTCCGACGAGGATTTCGACCACCTTCTTGCCCAGCGGGGCTTCTTCGGCAGGTTCTTCCGGTTTTTATTCAAATTGATCGGGCGCAGCTGGCACATGTACCTGCTCGGACTCCTCTTCGGCCTGGGCTTCGACACCGCGACGGAAATCGGCCTCCTCGGCATTTCGGCGACCGAGGCGTCGAAGGGACTCTCCGTCTGGTCGATCCTCGTTTTCCCTACCCTCTTCACGGCAGGGATGGCGCTGGTCGATTCGACCGACGGCATTTTGATGTTGAGTGCCTACGGCTGGGCCTTTGTGAAACCGATTCGCAAGCTCTACTACAATATGACCATCACCTTCGTCTCCGTCGTGGTGGCGCTGGTGATCGGTGGGATTGAGGCGCTGGGGCTGATCGCCGACCAGTTTAAGCTGGAAGGGGGACTTTGGTCGGCCATCGGATACCTGAGCGACAACTTCGGCATTCTCGGCTTCGCCATCGTCGGAGTCTTTATTGTCAGTTGGGGGGCCTCCTACCTGATTTACCGGCGTAACCGGTATGATGA
>CAISZB010000048.1 GCA_903889845.1 uncultured Verrucomicrobium sp.
AGGCCGAGGAGGACGACGTGGGGTACCCCGTAGGGCAGATGGGGGGCGAAGCGGAGGAGGTAGTGGGCGGCCAGGCCGAAGACCGACATGGCGGTGAAGAGGTAGGCGATGACGGAGCACCAGCCGGCGACGAAGCCGAGGTCGGGGCCCAGGGTCTGCGCGACGTAGGCGTAGAGGGAGCCGGGCGTGGCGGTGCGTTGGGAGAAATAGCGGATATGGCCGTTGACGACACAGAGGCCGACGGCGGTCAACAGGTAGGTGATCCATGTCCCGTTCCCGGCGAGGGAGAAGACGACGGTGGCGTTGATCGCGGCGGTGCAGGTGGGGGAGATCGCCGCGACCGACTGGGAGAGGGTCTCGGGAAAAGAAAGGCAGGTGGGACGAAGTTTGCCTCCCCGCACCGCAGGGGTACTCCTCAGAAGTGGCGCTTCATCGGACATGGCTGTGAAACAGTAATTAGGTTTGGCTGAGTTTACCAGCAAATGGCTTGAATGTTAGATAGTTGGATTTTTTAAAGAAGTTACCGTGTAAAATGAGTTTTCTTTTTTTCCAAAGAGAGGGTATTGGATCGTGACTCTGGCTACCACTCTGCCGCACTCGGTGCGATAACAGAGGGAAAGCGGGGCTTTTGAGACACGCACGGGACACCCTCCGCATGGATGTTAAAAAAGTTAAACCCGATTCGGACGGGGGTGTCACGGCGTTGCGGGCCTTCTCCTTCTGGGCGGCCTTTCTGCTGCTGGTCTTCGGGGGCCTCGTCCTGACGGGGTGGACGACCGGAAGTGCCCTCCTCAAGGGCAGCTTTCCCGGGATTCCCCCGATGCGGCCGATGGCGGCCTTCCTGCTCATCCTCTGCAGCGGCGGCCTCCTCGGGCTCCACCTCCGGGAATGGCGGTTCGCGGAGCGGGTCGGGATAGTTCTTTCCCTGGGGACGTTCCTGCTCGGCATGGCACTCTTCACGGGATGGTACATGGGGTGGCGGACGCCGTTCGACACTCTCGGCTTTCATTCCCAGGGCGGGGAGGTGATCCGGGTTGCGGGCGGGAGCCTCTTTTTCGTCCTGAACGGGATGGCGCTGGTCTTCTTCTTCGCCGGGATGGACCGTCCGGCCCAGCTCCTTTCCCTGCTCTCCCTCTGGCTGGGCCTCTATCTGCTGCTCGGCTTCGCCTACCGGGTCGAGCCGACGTCGATGTGGCCCTTCTTCCATCCTTCCCTCTACGGCGGGGTTTCCCTGACGCTGATTTCTTCGGCGATCCTGATGGCGAAGCCCTCCGTCGGCCTCATGCGGGAGGTCGTCCACCGGAATCCCGGCGGCGGCCTCGCGCGGTGGCTCCTGCCGTGCGGCATCCTGATCCCCGCGGCCATCGGGGCGGTCTTCGTCCGGCTCGTCGAGGCGGGCCAACTGACGGCGGCCGTCGCGGCCAGCATCGGGATCGCGGGCGGGGTCGGCCTGTTCTGCTTCGTCATCTGGCTCAACACGCGGCGACTGAACCTCGTCTACGACCGCCTGGCCCGGCGCGAGCGCCTCTACCAGATCCTCAGCGAGTGCAGCCAGGACATCGTCCACATCCGGGAGCGGGTCGCTCTCTTCGAGAGTATCTGCCGCAGCGCGGTCAGCACCGGGGGCTTCCAGGCGGCGTGGATCGGCACCGTCGCCGACGGGGGGTACCGCCTCGTCGTCCTCGCGGCGGCGGGGGAGGGCGTCCGGGCCTGGGCCGACCGCTCCGTCCTCTGCGGCGTCTGGGGGGAGCCGCTGTGGGAGAGCCTCTCCAAGGGGACCCCGGCGATCCTCAACGACGGGCGCGAGTACCGGAAGAAGACGCCGTGGCGGACGCTGGCGGCCGATGTCCGGCCCGGCTCGATCGCGATCTTCCCGATCCGGTGCCGGGGGATCATCGTGGCGCTCTACGTCCTCCACGCGGCGCGGCCCGGCGCCTTCGACGCGGAGCACACGGCCCTCCTCACCGAGGTGGCGAACGACGTCTCCCACGCCCTCGACCTGATCGAGGACCGCAACGCCCGGCTCCGCGCCGAGGAGCAGTTGCAGACCGCGACGCGCCGCCTCAACGAGGCCCTGGCGAAGAACCCGACTCTCTTTTACGCCTTGCGGTTCGACAATGGGCACCTCGTCACCACCTACGTCAGTGAGAATATCCGGCAGATGGTCGGCCACACGGTGGAGGAGGCGCTGAAGCCGGGCTGGTTCTGGGAGAACGTCCATCCGGACGACGCCGCCCGCGTTCGTGCCGGGGAAGCGGCGGCCTTGGCGAAGGAGAACGACGCACGCGATTTCCGGTTCCGGACGAAGGACGGCCAGTGGCGGACGATCCGCGACGAGCGGCGCATCGTCCACAACGCGGCGGGGAAGCCGGTCGAGGTGATCGGCGCCTGGAGCGACGTCACGGAGCGGCTTCAGCTGGAGGAGCAGATCCGGCAGGCGCAGAAATTCGACGCCGTCGGGCGGCTCGCGGGCGGGGTGGCGCACGACTTCAACAACATCATCACCGTGATCGAGGGGCACGCCTGGATCCTGGAGAGCTGCATCGACACGGAGGCCCAGACGGCGATGGCGGAATCGACGCGGGAAATCTTCCTGGCCACGAAGCGGGCGACGCGCCTCACTCGGCAGCTCCTGGCCTTCAGCCGGAAGCAGGAGATCAAGCCCCAGCCGCTGGCCCTCAACGACGTCGCCGAGGAGATGGCGAAGATGCTGCGCCGCAGCGCCGGGGAGCGCGTCGATATGGTCCTCCAGACCGACCCGGGCATCCCGCCCGTCCTGGCCGACGAGGGGATGATCGAGCAGATCCTCCTCAACCTCGTCGTCAACGCCCGGGACGCGATGCCGAAGGGGGGGAAGATCATTCTTTCCACCTCCGTCGGGCCGCTGCGCGGGGACGAGGCGGGCCTCATCGACCCGGTGCCCGCCGGGAACTACGTCCGCCTCTCCGTCACCGACACCGGCATTGCGCCGGAGCATCTGGCGAAAATCTTCGAGCCGTTCTTCACGACGAAGGCCTCCGACAAGGGGACCGGCCTGGGCTTGGCGACGGTGCGGAGCATCGTCCGCCAGCACAGCGGCACCATCGGCCTGGAGAGCCTCATGGGGGAGGGAACGGTCTTCCGGGTCTATTTCCCGGTCGCCGAGGGGGCGCATGTCGAACCCGGGGTGAAGCGCAAGAGGTCGACGAAGGTGGGCGACCTCGACGGGAAGGGGACCCTCCTGATCCTGGAGGACGATCCCGGCGTCCGCACCCTGACCCGGGCGATCTGCCAGCGGCTGGGCTACAGCGTCGTTGAGGCGGGGACCGGTTCCGAGGCGATCGACCTCTTCGAGAAGCACGCCGGGGAGATCGACCTCCTCATCGCCGACATCATCCTGCCGGGGAACCTCAACGGGAAGGAAGTGGCGAACCTCCTGCGCGCCCGCAACCCGCGCTTGGCCGTCCTCTTCACGAGCGGGTACGAGATCAACTTCGTCGACCTCGGCATGACGGAGGACGACCAGCGCCGCTTCCTGCGCAAGCCGTGTCCCTCGGAAGAACTGGCCCGGGCGATCCGGGAGTGTCTGGCGGAGAAGCGGGGATAGGGGGCGCGACTGCCGTGGACTACGGCAGCGTGCCGCCCGCCGGTCCCCGCTGCATGAAGGACGGGAGCGGCTCCTTGTCGATGAGGTTCAGCATCTCGGTGCGGCGCGCCTCCAGGACCGCTGCCACCTTCGCCCGCTGCGCGGCGTCGAGCTTCAATTCGGCGGACAGGAGGTCGAGGACCGGGCGGTAGACGATGATGCTCAGGAGATAGAACTCGGGCGGAGGGGGCCCCATGGGGTGGGGGAACGGGGGGACGCCGTCCGGCTCCCCCTCCTGCTGCCGGCTCGCGAAGATCTTCCGCTGCTCCTCGTTGAGGACGGCGACGATGGCCCCGTGGTACTTGTCCCGGATCGCTTCGACCTTCTTCCGGTAGGCGACGATCTCGTCGAGGTCGTTCTGGCTCGGCACCCCGCCGAACTCGTGGAAGAACGGGATCGGCGGCGGCAACGGCGGATTCCGCCGCTCGTTCAGGAGGATCAGGGAAAGGCCCAGCGCCAGGAAGGCGGCGGCGGCCGTGAGGATGCTCAGGTATTCCTTCATGCGTCGTCTTTTGGAGAGTGCCTTAGAGAGTACTAAAGGTCAGCCATTGTCCCTGCTTGTATTGCATCCACAGGGCCTCGCGCTTCCGGTCGGTCTCCGCATGGGCGAAGGTCATCGTCCCGTAGGCGAGGCAAAGCACCGCCGCCGCCACCCCGAAGGCGACCCGCCGCACCTGACGCCGCCGCCGTTCCCGGCCTGCGGCGCGCAGCACCCCGGCCGGAAAATCGTCCGGCAGCCTGCCCGCGGCCCGTGTCCGCAGGGCGTTCCAAATTTCCTGTTCATTCGAAGCGAAATCCATTTTGCCTCCATTTTTTTAACTGTTCCCGCGCCCGAAACAGGCGCGACTTCACCGAACTGACACTGGCGCCGGTCACCTGGGCCATTTCCTCATAACTCATCTCCCGGTCCTGCAGCATGGCCAAAAGCTCCCGCTGCCCGATGGGCAGGGAAGCCATTGCCTGCTGCAACCACAGGAGCCGGGCCTCTGCTTCTTCCCGGTCCCCCTCCGCCCCTTCCGCGCTCGGCGCCGGGGGGTCGTACGCCGCCCCCAGGTCGTCGAAGGCGACGAAGCGTCCCAACCAGCGCCGCCGCCGGATATGGGAGAGGCAGACGTTCCGCGCCAGGCGGAACAGCCAGGCCTCGAAGCGCCCTTCTTCCTTCAATCCATGCAATCCATGCACCATCTTGACAAAAATCTGCTGGGAAAGATCCTCGACACTGCCCGCCTCCCCCGTCATCGCGTAGACGAAGCCGGCGATCCGCTGCTGGTAGAGCCGGATCAACCCCTCCTGCGCGGAGGGATCGCCGCGGCGCGCCGCCCCGATCCACGGCTCATGGAGCGCATCAGCGACGTTCTTCTCCATGCGGCGGGATCTTCATGGGACAGTACACAGGGTGTGGGTCTAGGGTCTTTCCTTAACCAAGGAAGACGCAACCCCCGCCACAAAGTTGCGCTCCTTTGAAAAAGAATCAATCGGGAGAAAAAAAGAATGAAACACCGCAACTTTCCCGTTCGCACCCCGTCGTACGGTTCACATTCGCAGTAAAAACGGATTGTAACAAAGGATCAGGGAAGACTCGCCGTCATACGTCATAAAATCTCAACCAGGAACCCCCCCCCTTATGTCCGTCAGCGCCCTCAGTAGTTCGGCCTACAGCCAGTATCTCTCCTCCCTCTTCAACAGCAGCTCCCTCGGGGGGGTCACCTCGAATTCCCTCGGTTCGTCGGAAATCTCCTCGATCCTGGGCGGCAGCTCCAGCGCCTTCCCCCAGGACAGCTTCCAGAGCAGCGGGAGCACGTCGACTTCGGGAAGCACCGGCATCTCCCCGCACGAGGCTCGGACCTCCCAGCAGACCTCCGACCTCCTCAGCGGCCTGAGCCAGAACAGCAGCCTCTATTCGTCGAGCGACAGCTCCTCGACGGAGACCTTCGCCCAGAAACTGCAAAGTCTCATCTCCGACTTGAGCAAAGACCTGACCTCCGGGAGTTCCTCGTCGTCCTCCTCCGTCTCCACCTCCACCTCGTCGATCAGCAGCGCCGCCGTCGACGCCTTCATGAGCGACCTGATGGCCCTCGGCGCCGCCTTCGCTTCCCAGGCGTCGTCTTCGTCCAACAGTTCCGGGGCCGCCTCGTCCTCGTCCTCGTCCATTTCCTCCGCCAGCTCCCTCGCGGCGGGTGGCCCCCCGCCTCCCGGCGGCATGGGCGGCATGGGGGGGATCGGCGACAGCGACAGCACCAGCAGCCTCACCTCGTCGATCTCGCTCGCGCTCTCCTCGCTCACCGAGGCCATCGACTTGTACGCCTCGTCCCTCACCTCGGCGCTTTCCGCCTCGTCGTCCTTCGGCTTCGGGCAGATGCAGATGCCGCCGCCGCCGGCCATGGACGGCAGTTCCAACTCCAGTTCGAGCTCCCTTTCCTCGGCGACGTCGCTGAGCACGAGTTCCCTGACCTCGTCCACCTCCCTGACGACGGACCAGACTCAGGCGTTCCTCCAGGCGTTGCAGGCGCTGGGCCACAACATGGCCACCTCGATCCAGCAGAATGCCTCGACCTATCAGCAGCAGGACCGCCTCTGGAACGCCTATTCCCAGAACAGCAGCAGCGGAAACGGCGGCACCGGCGCCTCGGGCGAGACCGGCACCTGATTTTTTCGTTCCTATTTCGTCCCTTTTTGAGGGGTGCTGGCCTGCATCCTCTCAAAAACAAGGCGGGAGTGGGAAAGCGGTATTCCCTGCAGGGGGGCTCTCTGTGGGGGGTGCCCTTTCCCCTTCCGCCTTGCCCTTTTTAAGGGCCGCCAGGCCCCCATCGCCCCCCTGAAGATCCTAAATGATCCCTTAAAACACGATCCCCTTCAACGCCTTCTCCGTCCGTTCCAGCGCCTCGCCGACCTCGGCTTGGGTGACGATGTAGGGGGGGAGGTAGCGGAGGGTCCGGCATCCGGCGGGGGCCAGGAGCAGGCCCGCCTCGTGGAACTTCGGCATCGAGACGGCGGGCTCCACGGCCAGTTCCAGGCCGATCATGGCGCCGAGGCCCCGCACCGCCTTCACGACGGGATACCGGGACTGGAGTTCCCGCAGCCCGCCGACCAGGTCGGCCTCCCGGTCGCGGATGTTCTGGACGAGGCCGTCCTTCTCGATCGTGTCGAGGATCGTCCCGATCACTGCCGTGCCGAGGGGGGACCCCCCGTACGTCGTGTTGTGGGAGCCGACGGCGAAGAGGCCCGCGTGGGCGTCGGAGAGCCAGAAGGCCCCGATGGGGAAGCCGCCGCCGATGGCCTTCGCCATCGAGATCGCGTCGGGCCGGAAGTCGGCGCCGTCGGCGTCACCCTCCAAAATCCGCTCGTAGCTCTGGAAGCGGCCCGTCCGGAAGAACCCGCACTGGACCGAGTCCATGAGGAGGAGCACCCCGGCCTCCTTCGTGATCCGCCTCAGCTCCTTCAGGTAGCCGGGCGAGGAGGGGAAGACGCCGCCTTCCCCCTGCACGCCCTCGATGAGGACGGCGGCGGTCTGCGGCCCGATCGCCGCCTTCATCGCCTTGATGTCGTCGAAGGGGACATGGACGAAGCCGGGGAGGAGCGGCTCGAAGCCCGCGTGGATCTTCTCCTGCCCCGTCGCCGTGATCGTGGCCATCGTCCGGCCGTGGAACGAGTTCGTCGTCGCGACGATCTCGTACGCGCCGCCCCGCTTCGCCCGGCCGTAGAGCCGCGCCAGCTTGATGAGGCCCTCGTTGGCCTCCGCGCCGCTGTTCGCGAAGAAAATCTTCCCCGGCGCGACGAGGTTCACGAGCTTCTCCGCGACCGGCCCGGCGTTCTCGTTGTAGTAGAGGTTGGAACAGTGGATCAGCTTCCCCGGCTGGGTGGCGAAGGTCTCGACGAGCGCCGGATGGGCGTGGCCCAGGCTGCTGACGGCGACGCCGGTGCCGAAGTCGATGAGGTCCCGGCCCGCGTCGTCCCAGACGCGGACGCCCTTCCCCCGCACGAGGGTGAAGGACCGCTTCGCGGTGTTGAGGATGTAACGGTCGTAGAGGTCGGTCGTCCGGGACATAAGGATGACGACTATTACGCACGGGAGACGGAGGGGCGATAAAAAAAAGGCCGCGGGACCGCCCCTCCCGTCACCGTTCCGCAACAGACCTGTCACTTGTCCTGTCACGGAGATGGAGTAACATTCCAGGCATGGCCCTCACTCTCTCCACCATGCTCTCCCTGGGCAGCCCCGCGCCCGACTTCACCCTCACCGACACCGTCACGCAGCGGGACGTCACCCTCTCCAAGTACGCCGCCGGGAAGCCGGTCCTCATCCAGTTCCTCTGCGCCCACTGCCCCTACGTGAAGCACGTCGAGCCGGAGCTGAGCCGCCTGGCGAAGGACTATGCCGGGAAGGGCGTCGCCTTCCTTGCCATCGGCTCGAACGACGCCGAGGCCTATCCCGCCGACGCTCCGGAGAAACTGGCCGAGCAGGCCCGCGCCCTCGGCCTCGACTACCCCTATCTGTACGACGAGACCCAGGACGTCGCCCGCGCCTACCAGGCCTCCTGCACGCCCGACTTCTTCCTCTTCGATCGGAATCACCGCCTCGCCTACCGGGGCCGCCTCGACGCCAGCCGCCCCCGGGTGGAGAAGGCGGAACCCCTCACCGGGGCCGACCTCCGCGCGGCCCTCGACGCCGTCCTCGCCGGAAAGGCCCCGTCGGCGGAACAGCTCCCCAGCCTGGGCTGCAACATCAAGTGGAAAGAGTAGTCGGGATCGGGACAAGATGATCCTTGATGGCCGGGACGGTTTTGGCCACGGTTGACGGATGCCCCCCGGCCTCCGCCCGACCCCTTCCCGGATCGTCCCGGTCCTCTGCGCCGCCTGGCTCGTGCTGGGCCTCTTCTACCTCTTCCTGGCCACGCACCGGGAGACGAACTGGCCCCTCTCCCGCTCGGACGGGGAAGGCTACTTTGCCTACCTCCCCCTCGCCTTCGTCTATCACACCGCGGACCTTTCCGTCATTGCCCCGTTCCAGGAACAGGGCGTCCCCGCCGGGGCGTCGTTCGTCGCGCAAACCGGACACTGGGCCATCAAGTATCCCATCGGCGTCGCCCTCACGGCGGCTCCGTTCTTCCTTGCCGCCCACCTCTTCTGCCACGCCACCCACCTCTATCCGGCCGACGGCTATTCCCTGCCCTACCAGCTCTCCCTTTCCCTCGCCGCCCTGGGCGCGGCCTTCGTCGCGCTTTGGGCGCTGAGGCGATGGCTCTCCCGGCGGTTTTCCCCGCCCGCCGTCGCCGCGACGCTCCTCTTCCTCGTCTTCGGCACCAACCTGGCCCACTACGCGACCTTCGACGCCTTCGCCTCCCATATCTACAGCGTCGCCGCGCTCGCCCTCTTCCTCGACGCCCTCGACAGCTTCGCCGCCTGCCCGACGGCCCTCCGGGCGACCCTCCTGGGCCTCCTCGCCGGATACGGGTTCCTGACGCGGAACACGACGGTGATCTACTTCGTCCCGCTCTTCTTCCTTCCCCTCCTCGGCGGGCGGCTGCCGCTCCGGGCCTGGTTGCGCGGCGCGGCGATCGCGGCGGCGGCGGGTTTCCTCGCCATCCTGCCCCAGCTCCTGCTGTGGAAATACAGCAGGGGTTCCTTCCTCGCCTACTCCTACGGGGACGAAGGATTCACGAACCTCCGCGATCCGCTCTTCGCGAAGGTCTTCTGGAGTTGGCGCAAGGGGGCCTTCGTCCATTTCCCCTTCCTCCTCCTGCCGGTGATCGGCCTCGCCTGGGCGGCCTGGGCGGGACGGCCCAAGCCCAAGCCGCTGGAGAGGGGAGCCGTATCGGAGGAACCCGCACCCGCCGCCCCGCTGCGGATCGAGGCGGCGCTCGCCCTCCTCTGCGGCCTCCTCCAAAGCTATATCGCGGCGAGTTGGAGCACCTGGCCCTTCGGCGGCTCCCTGGGGCATCGCGCCTTCGTCGACTTCTACCCCCTCCTGGCCCTCGGCGCGGGGTGGCTGGCGGAGCGCGGCCTGGCCGGAGGCCATCGGCGCCTCGTCTGGGGGACTACCGTCGCCGCCGTTCTCTACGCGCAGGTCTTCACCCAGCTCTACTGGTTCCATTTGGTGAAGAGCGACAGCATGACCCGGGCCGACTTCGCCCGGCTGCCGACGGCGGCGCTGGTCCAGCTTCCGATCTACATCGGGGGCTCGTTCTACGACGCGGCCTTCGACCTCCGCCACCCGAGGAACACGGGGAGCGCCGACTGGTGGAAGGGGACGCGGGCCGTCCTCTCCCTCCACGGCCCGGCGCCGGCGGAGGTGCGGGAGGGCGAACCGCTTCGCGTCGCGCTCACCGTCACCAACCTGGGTCCCCTCACGCTGAAGCACTGGGGCCGCCGGGGGAACATCCGCGTCCGGGCGATCCTCACCGACGCCGACGGCACGGCGCTTATCCTCCGCCCGAAGCGGTTCCTCCCCGCCCCCGTCGATCCGGGGGAACGCCTCGATTTCCCCCTCGCCTTCACGCTCCCCCCGGGGCTGCCCTCCGGCGCCTACACGCTCGAACTTTCCCTGTGGCACGGGCAGAAGGATTCCCTCACCGCCCTCGGCCTGGCGAATGCGCTCCGGCTCCCGGTTCAGTTGAAGTAAAGAGCTAAAGAGCCCGGCCCGATCCCATGTTCCCCCGCCTCCTCTTTTGGACCGCCGCCCTCGGCAGCGCGCTCCTCCTGCCGGTCATGGCCTGGCACGGCTACCCGCAGGCCGACGGGGACACCCTCTGGTTCCTTCCCGCCGCCGTCGCCGAGGCGCGGGGCGCGGGCCTGCTGAACCTCCTCCACGTGAATGCGGGTTCCTTCGACGTCACGGGCCGAGGCCTCTTCGTCTTCTATCCCCCCGGCTTCCCCTGGTTCCTCGGGAAGCTGGCCGCCGTCACCTTCGGTCCGACGGCGCCCGGCGTCTACGCCACCCTCGCGGCGGTCAATTCCCTCGTCGTCCTCCTCGCCGCCGCCGCCTTCGCCGGGTGGGCCCAAGCTCAAAAGAGGAAGAAGCAGGGCGAGGCGTGGCTCCTGGGGACCGGCGCGCTCCTCGCCCTGGGGACCTACGCCAGTTCCTTCCCCTTCGGCCGACCCGACTATGCGGCAACGCTCTGCGTGATCCTCGGCGCGCTGTGGGCGCGGGGAACGCGGGAGAACCCCCTCCTCCTCGCCCTCGGCACCGGCCTCCTCCTCGGCCTCCTCGCCTTCTTCCATCCCGTCGGCGCCTTCTTCGCCTCGGCCCTCTTCGGGCTCTGGCTCTCCCTCCGGTTCCCGCTCCGGACGGCGGCGGCGACGGCGGGCGGGACCTATGCCCTCGGCGTCGCCCTGCTCCTCCTCCTCTTCGCCGCGAGCCCGAACGGCCTCGCCGCCTCGGTCGATGGGATCCGGCGCCACGCGGCGGCGACGATGGTCGCCGGGACGTGGGACGACCCCCGCAAGGATCAGCCGCTGAAATTCCTCTTCTTCCACTCCTACGCCACCGGCTACGGCTTCCTCGTCCTCCTCGCGGCGGGATTGGGAGCCTTCGTCCTCCGCCGCCGCTGGAGGCGCGAGGGGGCGGCGCAGACCCGCTTCGGGATTGCCCTCTTTTCGGGCTTCCTCCTCTACTTCGCCTGGCACTTCGTCGGCGAGGCGTGGGACCGGGCCTACAACCTCTGGGTCTTCACCCCCGTGACGTTGTGGATGATCCTGGCCTGCGGCGGGGAGGCGTGCGATGCGCTGAAGTCGGAACGACTTCGCCGGATCGGATTCGTCTGCACGCTCCTCCTCCTGCTCGGCTGCGCCTCCGGTTTCGTCCATCGCACGCTCCTTTTTCCCTATGCGCTGGCCGACCGGGAAGGGAGCCTCGCCGGGGCGCGGGCGAAGGTGGCCGAACTGCTGCGCGACCGCCCCCCGGGCACCGTCGCCGTCGCGAAGTCGCTCTGGATCCTGTTCGACGACTACCAGAGCCCGAATCCGATCCGGGCCTTCGCCCTCGATCCCGCGCTGCGGGAAGACCTCCATCCCCGCTACGTCGTCCTGCAACAGCGCTTCACCCGCTTCGACGCCGCCCCGGCGCTCCCCGGCTTCCGGCTCGTGTGGGACGACTTCACCACGGAGAAGCCCCGCCTCGGCGGCCTTCCCCTAAGCGAGACCATGCCTTCCTACCGCTTCGCTTTTTACGAGCGGGAGTGAGCGAGAAGGGAACGGACCTTCTCCGCGATCAGCGCGGCGGCGCGGCGGGCGCTCGACTCCGTGAGGTGGACGCCGTCGGTCGTCCGGAAGGAGCCGTCGGAGGGAAAATCGAGCCACGGCCATTCCGCTTCCGGGAACCGGGCCAGGGCCTCCCGATGGACGAAGCGGCGGAAGGCATCCCCCTCGACCCGCGGATCGGTGGGCAGAGAGACGAAGAGGACCTGGACGCCCCGAGCCTCCAACCGCTCCACCTGCGCGCCCAACGCCGCGAGGTCGAGGCGGACCCGCTCCCGCTCGTCCGCCCCCGTCCGGTCGTCGCCCCGGACGAAGAAGGCCACCCCTTCGTCGAGCCGGGGCGTCGGTTCCTCCTTGTCCGGGACGGGATGGGGCGGCTTTCCCCAGGCGCCGAGGGTCCGTCCCGCGCTTTGCAGGACGCGGAGAGGCTGGTATTCCGTCCTCAGCGCCGGGCAAATCCGCCGCAATGCCGCTCCCGGCTCCGCCATGGCACCGAGGACGAAGGGCGTGTCGAGCGGCTGCCGCAGGTTGTTCACCTCGATCACGACGACGCGGGGCAGCCTCCCCGACTGAAGCATCAGCTCATTCCCCGTCAGCGGGCTCCCACCGAAGAGGGCGAGGTCGTAGATCCCCGGATCGACCTCGGCCAGGCCCGACTCCAGGTGCCGCCCCATCGAACTGCCGACGAGAACCGCCCGGGGCGTCTCCGCCTTCCCGAAGGCCAGGAATCGCTCCGCCACGATCCGGTTCTGCGTTCCGGCATCGGAGAGGTTGAGGTAGACTGTCGGTCGGACCAGGGCGACGAAAATCCCGTAGGCCGCGACGAGGAGGGCGACGCGCCACGCGACGGCGGCACAGAGGGACTTAAAACTGGAAGTAAATGAAGGCACCGGGTACTCCGCTGTTGACCACGATCAGGAAAAGCATCCCGGCCAGGACCCAGCGCTCCACCGCGAGGGAGAACCCCTGCGGGAAGAGGGCCGGGCGGAGGTGGTGGAGGAGGACCGGGACCATGCAGCAGACGACCGGCGCCGCCTGCTGGAGGGCGACCTTCCGGGGCCAGTTCGCCGCCATCGTGCCGAGGTAGGCGAAGGCCTCGCGCCCGTCCGGGAACTTGAAGAGCATCCAGCCGAACGTCACCCCGGCGAAGACGAGGGCCGTCCGCGCCAACCGCTCCGCGCCGACCGGCTCCCCCTCCCTTCGCAGGAAAGGGCGTTCCAGCACGAGGGCCGCGCCGTGGAAGAGGCCCCAGATCGCGAACCCCCACGCCGCGCCGTGCCAGAGGCCGCCCAGGAACATCACGATGGCGAGGTTCGCCGCCGTCCGCGCCAGGCCCCGCCGGGAGCCGCCCAGGGGGATGAAGAGGTAGTCCCGCAGCCACGTGGAAAGGGAGATGTGCCACCGCCGCCAGAACTCGGAGAAACTCGCCGCCAGGTAGGGCCGGTCGAAGTTGATCGGCAGCCGGTAGCCCAGGAGCCGCCCGAGGCCGAGGGCGATGAGGGAGTAACCGTAGAAATCGGCGAAGATTTGGCAGGAGTAGCCGAGGAGGAGGAAGAGGAGCTGGAGCCCCGGCTGGTTCCCGTAGCCGCCGGGGGCCATGAGCACCGTCTCCGTCGCCAGGTTGTCGGCGACGACGCGCTTGAAGAAATAGCCCGCGACGAGGAGCCGGGCCACCTCGACGCCGTCGACGTCGGCCCATTTCTTCGGGCCGCCGATCTGGGGCATGAAGTCCCGCGCCTTCGTGATCGGCCCGGCGATGAGCTGCGGGAAGAAGACCATGTAGAGGGTCGTCTTGAAGAAGTGGGTCCGGCGGCCCTCCCCCTCCGGCGGCTTCCAGTCCCCGCGCCATGCGTCGACGATGAGGCTGATGCCGTGGAAGACGTAGAAGGAGATCCCGATCGGAAGCGGGACGCCGACGAAGAACCGTTCCCACACCCCGTGCCCGGCGAAGGTGCGGTAGAGGAACCCCGCGTACTTGAAATAGAGCAGCATCGCCAGGAGGAGGCCGACGCCGACGAAAGCAATCCAACCCCGCCTCTTCCCGCCCGACGCCACGGCCAATCCCGCCCACGCCGCCGTCCCGGTACAGAAGGCGAGGAGGATGAGAAGGATCGGCTTCTCCCAGGCGTAAAAGAGGAGGCTGGCCGCGACCAGGACGCCGATCTGCGCCGCCGCCGTCCGCGCCGCCCCGTAGTAGAAGACCAGCGTCCCGACCAGAAGCCAGAAAAACGGAAGGCTGGTAAAAAGCATCGGGAATTGGAAAGTAGTACCCCGTCCGGGCTCTGCCGAGAAAAATCCTCTTCCCCATGCCCCCCATCTCCCTCCTCGCCCTCCAGGCCGACCTCCGCCGGGCCGCCGCCTTCTTCGACGCGGGCCAATACGGGGCGTGCCGCGCCCTTCTGGAAAACCTGGCGCGGCTCGACGACGCCCCCTTGCAGGGCCGCGTCCGGATCGCGCACGCCCTCGGCGTCGTCGCCCAGCGGGAGGGGGACCTCGCCGCCGCCCGCCGCCACTACGACGCGGCCCTCGCCTTTTCCCCGAACGATTCGGAAACCCACGTCGACCGCGCCATGCTCCTCATCGCGGAGGGCGAGCACCGCCCGGGCTTCGAGGAGTACGAATGGCGGCTCCTGCGCGAGGGGTGCATCCGGCTCCGCCACGTCCGCGCCCCCCTCCGCCGCTGGGCCGGAGGCCCCCTCCCCGCCTCGGAGGCCCTCCTCCTCCATGCGGAGCAGGGCTTCGGCGACACCCTCCTCTTCCTCCGCCACCTCCCCGCCGTCCGGGCGCGCATCGGCCCCGGCGTCCCCCTCTGCCTCGCCGTCCCGCCCCCGCTCCGGCGCCTCGTCTCCGAGGCGTTCCTCAAGCAGCGCCCGGACCTCCGGCCCTGCCGCGTCGTCAGCTTCCGGGAACCCCTCCCCTTCGATTGGGGCCTCCGGTGGCAATGCCCGCTCCTTTCCCTCCCGCACGCCCTCGGCCTGGGCCCGAATCAGGAAGCCCTTTTTTCCGCCGCCGACTCCTACCTCGTCCCGCCCTCGCCCCTCCGGTGGCGCACCGCCAGGGGACGCCCCCGGATCGGCCTCGTCTGGCGGGCGGGCGCGGAGACCGAAGGGGGCCGGTACCGCAGCCTCCCGCTCGACGCCCTCCTCCCCCTGGCCGACCTGCCCGCCGAATGGATCGGCCTCCAGCAGGAGGCGACCGGGGACGAGCTGGCCCTCCTCCACCACGCCTTCCACGGCCGGGACGCCTCGCCCGCCTGCCGCGACTTCCTGGAGACCGCCGACCTCCTCGCCGCCCTCGACCTCCTCGTGACGAACGACACCGCCGCCGCCCACCTCGCCGGGGCGATCGGCCTCCCCGCCTACGTCCTCCTCCCCCGCGCCGCGAGCTGGCGCTGGCCCGAGGGATTCGAAAATGGCCAAAGCGTCGAAAGAACGCCGTGGCATCCCTCCCTCCGCCTCTTCCGCCAGCGGGAACACGGAGACTGGGCCGCCCCCGTCGCCGCCGTGAAGGCGGCTCTGGCAGAGCGCTTCGCCGGACGGTGGCCGACGCCGGAAGCCGTGGCCGCCGCCCCGCGCGTCCCGACCCCGCCGGAGGACCGGGAACTGGCCCTCATCGCCGCCCAGACCCGCCACGAGCGGGGCGACTATCCCGGCGTCCGCACCGAGCTGGAGCCGTGCCTCGCCCGCCACCCCGGCCACGCCCCCCTCCTCCGCGCCCTCGGCATGGCCACGGCCCACACCGGGGAACCCGCCCGGGCCCTCCGCCTCTTCCGCCGGGCCCTGAAGCTGGAGCCGACGAATCCCGACCTCCACTTCAGCCTCGCCTTCCTCCGCCTCTCGCAAGGGAACTTCAGGAAAGGCTTCGCCGAATACGAATGGCGCTTCGACCGGCAGAACTGCCTGGAGGCGCTCTGCATCGAGGCCCCCCTGTGGGACGGGCTCCCCCTCGACGCCTCCCAGCCCCTCCTCGTCCACTGCGAGCAGGGCCTCGGCGACGCGATCCAGTTCATCCGCCTCCTGCCGTGGGCGAAGGCGCGGGCCGCCACGCTCCACCTCGTCTGCTCCGCCTCCCTCCTCCGCCTCTTCCGCGCCTCGCCCCTCCTCGACGGCGTCGCCGGGTACGTCACCGACGGCGGCACCCTCCCGAAGCACGCCTTCCAGTGCCCGCTCCTCTCCCTCGCCCGGCTCTCCGGCCTCCGGCTGGAGACCGTCGCCGCGCTCCCGCCCGTCCCCTACCTCCGCGCCCCGGACGACGACGCGCCGCCCCTCCCGCCCCAGTCAGGCAGCCGCCTCCGCGTCGGCCTCGTCTGGAAATCGCGCCTCTTCGACACGACGGGCCGGGGGAAAAGCCTCCCGCTCGCCGCCCTCCTCCCGCTGGCCGGAGTCCCGGGCATCGAATGGGTCAGCCTTCAAAAAGAGCGGTCCGAGGAGGAAGCCGCCCTCCTCGCCTCCCGCTTCGGCATCGCCCCGGGACAGGGAAGGGACCTCGGTCCAACCTTCGCCGACTTCGCCGCGACCGCGCAGGCCATCGGCGCCCTCGACCTCGTCATCGCCTGCGACACGGCGGCGGCCCACCTTGCCGGGGCCCTCGGCAAGCCGGTCTGGGTGCCGCTGCAGAAGGCCCCCGACTGGCGCTGGCTCGCCCCCGGCGTCTATCCCGGCGGCGACGACCGCTCCCCCTGGTACCCGACGATGCGCCTCTTCCGCCAGCGGGAGCACGGCGATTGGAGTCTCCCCGTCCGGGCGATGACGGAGGCCCTTTCCTCATATCCCTCCTCGAAAGGAACCCCATGACCGCCGAAACCCTCCGCTTCGCCCTGACCGAGACCTCCCTCGGCCCCGTCCTCGTCGCGGCCTCGGAGAAAGGCCTCCGCGCCGTCCTCTTCGGGGCGAGTCCCAAGAGCCTGGCCGCCGACCTCCGGCGCCGTTTTCCCAAAGCCGAGCTCCTCCCCGGAGACAAGGCGTTCGGGAAAACCGCCGCGCGGGTCGCCGCCGCGATCGAGGAACCGGGAACCGCTCCTGGCCTCCCCCTCGACCCTGGCGGCACCGCCTTCCAGCGGCGGGTGTGGCGGGCGCTGCAGGCGATCCCGCCCGGCACGACGGCGAGCTACGCCGGGATCGCCTCCCGGATCGGCGCGCCGAAGGCCGCCCGCGCCGTCGCCGGGGCCTGCGCCGCGAATGCCCTCGCCGTCGTCATTCCGTGTCACCGGGTCGTGCGCGGGGACGGGAAGGTCTCCGGGTACCGCTGGGGGACGGGGCGGAAGAAGGAGTTATTACGGAGAGAGAGGTAGCAGCCCGCCGGAATTCGTGGACAGCTTCTAAAGAATCACTGCTTCCAGTTCGTCGTCCACTGCAGGACGTTCGTCTGGGAGCCCTGGCCGTTCTGGCCTGCGGTGCTCCAGAGGTCGACGAAGCCGGTGTTGAAGTAGGCGTTCGATTCGGTCGTGAAGCCGTAGGGGTGGCCGAAGGGATCGGTGACGTGGGTCAGGCCGGTCTGGTTCTTCGAGACCATGTTGGCGCGGAATTCGAAGTAGACGGGGGTCGTCGGGGGGGCGTCGGCGTAGAAGTTTTCCTTGCCGCCGCCGAGGGCGACGAAGAGGGTCTCGGCATTTTTCAGGTAGGTGACCTCGGGGTCGAGGTCGTTGACGTAGCCGTTGCCTCCGATGGGGATGACCTCGGTCTCGGGATAGATGCCGTTGTCGATCTTGTACCGTTCCAGAGCGGAGGAGAGGGCTTCGATTTCCCCCTGGGCGCGGGACCGGCCCGCCTTCTTCCGGGCGTAATCGGCGCCGCCGAGGGTAAGGGAGGCCAGGATCGCGATGATCACCATGACGATAAGGAGCTCGACCAGGGTGAAGCTTTGCCGCCGCCGACGAGGGCGAAGGCGGAGGGTAGGGAGGGTTACCATGTCTTGATGATTTTCGGGGAGGAAATCCGGTTGACGGTCCAGCCGAGCGAGGAAGCGGGAGGGGTGGTGGCGTCGTCAGGCGAGGCGCTGTCGCCGGAAGCAGAGGAGGAATCGGCAGAGGAGGAGGCCGACGAATCGGCGGAAGGAGAGGAGGAATCGGCAGAGGAGGAATCCGAGGAAGAGGCGGCGGGCGGGATAAAGGGCTTCCCGTGGGTGGGGATACCGGGGTCCCATACGGCGACGCTGGCGGTGATCCGGGGAGGGGTAGCGTGGTCGGTTTGGCCCTGGGAAAGCTCGATCTCGTTGTCGTAATCATGATCGACCAGGATGTGGTAGTTCTGCTCGAGGCTCTTCACGGAGCGGTACCACGGATCGACGAAGACCGTCGGCTCTTGGGGGTTATCGAGGTCGTTCGCCTTGAATTCCATGTAGGCGATGCCCCGGGGATTATTTTCCGTGTCCTTGCCGATGAGGATTTTATAAAGAACCTTGTTGTCGAGTTCCTGCCGCTGCGGTTGGGTCGGATAATAACCGTAGTCGGTGTAGAAATTGGTGACGGCGGTCTTGAGCTGGTTCGCCATCGCGGAGGCCTGGGTCTTCTTCGCGGCGTTCATTGCGCCGTTGAACGCGGGGAAGGCGAGGCTGGCCAGGACGCCGATGATCGTGACGACAATGAGGAGTTCGACCAATGTGAAGCCTCCTGCGCCTCGGGAGGAGCGGGGGAAAGAGCGCAATTGCATTCTTTAAGAATCTAAACGAGCGGGAAGAGGTTGCGAGGAAAAAATAGGGTTGTACGTCTTCCCCCTCCCATGTAACGGTGGGGGAATGGAATCGGGAAAGATCGTGCCGCGGATCGTGCCTCTTGACGAGGCGGCGGCCTTCCGCGCCCGGTTGAGGGGCGAGGGGCGCCGCGTCGTGGCGACGAACGGGTGCTTCGATCTCCTCCACGTCGGCCACCTCCGCTACCTGAAGCAGGCGCGGGAGCGGGGCGATTTCCTCTGGATCGGCCTCAATGCGGACGCTTCCGTCCGGGAATTGAAGGGGCCGGACCGTCCCGTGAACACCGAGGCCGACCGGGCCGAGGTCCTGGCCGCTCTCCGCGTCGTCGATGCGGTGACGATTTTCCCCGAGGTCCGGGCCGTCCGCTTCCTCCGGGCCGTCGCGCCCGATCTCTACGTGAAGGGGGGCGACTACCAGCCGGAGACTCTCGATGCCGACGAGCGGGCCGCCGTCGCGGAGGGCGGCGGGAAGATTGAAATTCTCCCCCTCGTCCCCGGCAAGTCGACGACGGCGACGCTCCAAAAAATCAAGAAATAGCCATGCCGCTCAAACTCGCCGTCCTCGGCTCCGGGAAAGGGAGCAACTTCGTCGCGATCCAGAAGGCTATCCTCTCCGGCATCCTGGCCGGGAAGGCCCAGGTCGTCCTCGTCGCCTCCGATCACGCCGATGCGGGGATCCTCGACCGGGCGCGGGAATTCGGCCTCCCCTGGGAGGCGCTGCCGCAGAGTGCGTTCAAGACGAAGCTGGAGCCGGAGATCGAGGCGGGCCTCGCCTCCTCGATCCGCCGCGCCGGGGCCGACCTCGTCGTCCTGGCCGGGTACATGCGCGTTTTGAAGGCCCCCCTTCTGGAAGCCTTCCCGGAGCGGATCGTCAATATCCACCCCTCGCTCCTCCCCGCCTTCAAGGGGCTGGAGGCGTGGAAGCAGGCCCTGGCGGCGGGCGTCCCGGAGACGGGATGCACGGTCCATTGGGTCAATGTCGACCTCGACGGCGGCGACGTCCTGGGCCGGGAACGGGTGCCGATCCTGCCCGGCGACACGCCGGAGACGCTCCACGCCCGGATTCACGAGGCCGAGCACCGTCTCTACCCCGCCGTCATCGCGCGGCTGGCCGTCGAGCTCGGAAAGGTCTAATCTTCCTTCCCATGAGTGGCACGCTCGATCTTTGGGGCGGGGGCGGGGAGGAGGAAGCGGAGGCGCTCCCGGGCACCTCTCTCCAAGCCGCGCCGCAAGCCGCGTTGCCGCTGGCCCTGACCGTCGGCCAGATCACGAAGCGGATCCGGGGCCTGCTGGAACAGGAATTGGGAGAGGTGTGGGTCCGGGGGGAAATCTCGAATCTCCGCAATCCCGGCTCGGGCCATCTTTATTTCACGTTGAAGGATGAGGAGGGGGTCCTCAATGCCGTCATGTTCCGCTCCGCCGCGATGCGGATTCCGGTCTCGGTCCCCCTGCGGGACGGGCAGGCGGTCCTCCTCCGGGGCCGGATCACGGTCTACGAGGCGCGGGGCCAGTATCAAATTTTGGTCGAGGAGGTCCGGCCCGAGGGCCTCGGCTCCCTGCAGGAACGGTTCGAGGCGCTGAAGCGGAAGCTGATGGCGGAAGGCCTCTTCGAGGCGGAGCGGAAGCGGGAGTTGCCGGTGTTTCCGGAGCGGGTCGGCCTCGTCACGGCGCTGCAGGGGGCGGTGATCCAGGACTTTTGCCGGATCCTGGGACGGCGCGCCCCGGGCATCGTCATCCGCGTCCGCGGGGTCCGCGTGCAGGGCGTCGGCGCGGCGGAGGAGATCGCCGCAGCGGTCGCCGCCTTTGCCGGGGACGGCGTCGACCTGATCGTCGTCGCCCGGGGCGGCGGGAGCCTGGAGGATCTGTGGGCCTTCAACGAGGAGGTCGTCGCCCGCGCCCTGGCCGCCTCGCCCGTGCCGACGGTCTCCGCCGTCGGGCACGAGACCGATTTCACGATCGCCGACTTCGTCGCCGACCTCCGTGCCCCGACGCCGAGCGCGGCGGCGGAGCTGATCTCCCGCGACTGGGAGGAGTGGCGGGGCGAGGTGGCGGCGCTGAAGGACCGCCTGCGCAGGGAGGTCGAGGCGAAGATCGAATGGGAGCGGGAATGCCTCTCCCGCCTCCGCTCCAGCCCCGTCTTCCGCGAGCCGCGCCGCTACGTGGAGCGGATGGGCCAGCGCGTCGATGACTTCCGGGCCGGCCTGACCCGGGGCCTGCGCCACGGCGTCGCCGTCCGGCGCGGGGAGAGGGACGCCCTCCGGGGCCGCTTCGCCGCCGCCGCCCCGGGAGCGCGGATCGCCCGGTTGCGGGAAGCCGTCGGCCACTGGCAGGCGCGCCTGAAGGCCCTGGGCCCCGAGGGGACCCTGGCGCGGGGATACGCGTTGGTGCTGGATGAGAAGGGGCGTCTGGTAAGGAGGGCGGGAGAGGTGAAGGGGGGGCAGGCGTTGAAGATTCGCTTCGGGGATGGGGAAGTGGGAGCGAAGGTGGTTTGAGGGTGGGGAGAGGGTACGGCCCTTCTCTGCGTCCGTCGCGCCCCCCTTACGACGCGTACGTACAAAACTTGATCACCCCGAAAACGGAGAAGCCGTTCCCCGCGATAAACCAGGCCCACGGCTTCCAGCGGGACGGAGCCGGACGGAGTTCCTCCAGCAGCAGGAGGTTGAAGGCGACGGTCATCGGCAGGAGGGCGCGGGCGGCGGCCAGGTAGCTGTTCCAGACGGCGGGGCCGAGGAACCAAAGGAGGAGGGCGAAGGGGAGCCCCATCCGCCAGAGGACGGCCCGGGGCCGGGGTTTCAGGAAGAGGTAGAGCGCCTGGAGGTGGAGTCCCGCGATGGCGGCGAAGGCGAAGCCTTCCTGCCCCCACAGGGGAGCGCCCGCCTGCAGCAGGTGCCAGGCGGCGAGGAGGCGGCCCCACGCGGCGGCAAGGGGGAAGCCGAAGTTGTCCTGCGCCCCCCGGTCCTGGCCGATCGATCCGGGGAAGACGTGACCGACCCAGAGCGCCCAGGCGATCACGGGGACCACGGCGAGGGCCAGCGACCCGGCCGATCGGAGGAGGCTGGGCTTTTTTCCCGATGACGGCTCCTGGCCCTGGCCCGGAATCGGCAGCAGCGCGCGGCCCGCCCCGGCGGCGGCGGTGTCCCGCGCCAGCCCGGCGAGCGCGCCGAGGAGCCCGCCCCGGAGGGGGGCGCCGCGCAGGGCGAGGAGGGCGGCGGCGAGGAGGAGGACTGTCGCTGGAAGGTCGGTCAGGGCGAGGCGGATCGATTCGAGCGCGCCGCCGGAGAGGGCGAGGGCGGTGACGCAGAGCATCGCGGGGAGGGTGAGCGGGCGGCAGGCCCGCAGGAGGAGGGCGAGGAAGCCGAGCCAGAAGAGGGGATTGAGCAGGGCGTAGACATTGAGGACCCTCGCCGTCTCCCCGCCGCCGAGGACCCAGGCGAGGGCGGGGAGGAGGATGCGCCGGGCGCGGTAGGCGGGGGCGTCGAGGGCCTTTTGGAATGCTTTCGGATCGCGGAGCCCGGGATCGAGGGCGACCTGGGCGTAGAACTGCCCGTCGTACCCCGAGGCGCGGAGGTGGTGCGGCGTCGCCCGGAGGGCGGGGAGGGCGCGGTCCGCGAAGGCGGGCTCGAACTGGATGAGGGCGGTGAAGCCTTCCCCGGGGACGTACCGCGCCGCGACGAGGCCGAAGACGAGGACGACCAGCGCGGCAACCCAGAGGGCTAGGACCGGTCTGGAAAGGAGGCCCTTGCTAGCCGCGCCAGGCATAGTGGAGGAGGAGGAGCGCCGTCAGGCCGCCCAGGACGGGGGAGACCTCCCGGCCCCGCCCGGCGACGATCCGCAGGGCGACGTGGGCGATGAGGCCCGCGGCGATCCCCTCGGCGATGCTGAAGGTCAGCGGCATGAGGAGGACGATGAGGCAGGCGGGCATCGCCAGGGTCCAGTCGTCGAAGTCGATCGCGGGGAAGGAGCGCATCATCGCGATGCCGACGAGGATCAGGA
>CAISZB010000049.1 GCA_903889845.1 uncultured Verrucomicrobium sp.
ACCCCTCAGAAGCCTACAACGTGCGTCCGTCGCGACCCTCACGGGTCCGCTCCCCGGTCCCGAAGGGCACTACCCACTCGTTGTCTCCCGGCTCTGCAAATCAGTTTTTCCTTGGGGTACTTTGCGCTATCGCGCAGGCAGTCGCGCCCCCCCAGTCACCATTTTGTGATTTGCTCTCCGCTTCGCCCCCCGCTACCCATGAGTCGATGCCCGAGACTCCCGCTCCCTCCTTCCGCGAGGCCTTCCTCTTCTGGCTGAAGCTCGGCTTCGTCAGCTTCGGCGGCCCCTCCGGGCAGATCGCCCTGATGCACGCGGAGGTTGTCGACCGGAAGCAATGGGTCTCCGAGGAGCGGTTCCTCGCCGGGCTCAACTACTGCATGCTCCTGCCCGGACCGGAGGCGCACAAGCTCGCCATCTACCTCGGCTGGCTGCTGCACCGGACGCGCGGGGCCCTCGCCGCCGGACTCCTCTTCATCCTCCCCGCCGCCCTCCTCCTATGGGCGCTGGCCTGGCTCTACGTGACCTGCGGGGCGACGCCCGCGCTGCTCGGCCTCTTCCACGGACTGAAGCCCGCCGTCGCCGCCCTCGTCGCCGCCGCCCTCCTGCGGATCGGCGGGAAGGCCCTTCGCAGCCGTCCTGCCGTCGCCCTCGCGGGGGCCGCGTTCCTCGCCCTCTTCTTCCTCCATTTGCCCTTCCCCCTCGTCCTGGGCACCGCCGCCCTCTGCGGCTTCCTCGCCGGGCGGGCCGGGAAGCCGTGGTTCCTGCCGAAACAAAACACGGACGTTCCCACAGCCCTCCCCTCCCTCCGCGAGGAGGGGACGCGCCTCCTCCGTGTCGGCGGCCTCGGCCTCCTGTTCTGGCTCGCGCCCCTCGGGTTTTTGGCGGCCTGGCTCGGAGTCGGGCACACCCTCGTGAAGGAAGGTCTTTTCTTCGCGAAGGCCTCCCTCATCGGCTTCGGCGGGGCCTACGCCGTCCTTCCCTACGTGGCCCAGCAGGCCGTCGACCACTACGGCTGGCTCCAGCCCGGGCAGATGATCGACGGCCTCGGCCTCGCGGAGACGACGCCCGGTCCCCTTATCATCGTCCTCGAATTCGTCGGCTTCCTCGGTGCGTGGCATCAGCCCGGTCTCCTCTCCCCCCTCCTCGCCGCCGGACTCGGTGCCTTCATCACTGTCTGGATGACCTTTCTGCCCAGCTTCGTCTGGGTCTTCCTCGGCGCGCCCCACGTCGCCCGGCTCTCCGCCAGCCCCCGCGCCGCCTCGACCCTCGGCGCCGTCACCGCCGCCGTCGTCGGGGTGATCCTGAACCTGGCCCTCTGGTTCGCGCTCCATGCGCTGTTCCCGACGGCAAAGGATGGGGCGATCCATCCCGATTATTTCGCGATCGTGGTGGCCGTCGCGGCCTTTGTGTTGCTGGTACCGATGAAGAAGAATCCCCTTGCGGTGATCGGGGGGGCGGCGCTGGCGGGATTCCTGTGGCAGATGGTTGCGGGGGGGTAGGTGGTCGCGAAGAGGAAGGGGATCCCTTCGGGGTAGGGTAGAATCGCGCTATGCGCTTACCTGTACAGCTGGGGGCGATCCGCTTTACCGCCAATGAGCGGGCTTCGATTGCCTCCCGGCCCTGCCAGTTAGTTTCTCCTTGGGGTAGTTGCGCTATCGCGCAGGCAGTCTCCTTGAACCTCCCCGTCAGAGTATGCCAACGGGATGTTCAGTCCAAGAGAGTGACGGTGAGGCGCAACAAAGTGTGCCAAAACCAAAAGACTTATGGGACAGATACCACACGGTTGCGCCCGAACGACGGCGGCAGTGCGTCGGGCGATCCAACATAGTCAAGAGAGCCTGAAGGCCCTCTCCGAGCGCTACGACATCAACCCCAAGACCGTCCTCAAGTGGCGGAAGCGTTCTTCCGTCGAGGACGCACCGATAGGACCGAAGACACCTCGTTCGACCACGCTCACCGTCGAAGAGGAAGCCATCCGGGAGGCCCTCCAACGGGGAGAACCTTGCTGGTGCCATGCCTTCGAACATGCTTGCGCCATCAACGACATCGATCATCGGCTGACCAAACCCAATCATCCTTGGACCAACGGGCAGGTGGAGAGGATGAATCGCACGATCAAGGAAGCGACCGTCCGCCTCTATCATTACGACAGCCACGACCAGCTTCGCGAGCATCTAGAGACCTTCATTAATGCCTACAACTTCGCTAAACGCCTCAAAACTTTAAGAAACTGTTCACGATCTTTTGAGGAGGAGGATAAGGAAAGCGAGGTGAACGAACTGGAGGGAGGTATTGAGCCTGCGTTCCGGGTTTTTCCAGAGTTGCCTACATTTTTCGAGCCAAGAGAAGGAGCGTTCGACGATCCAGCGTTTTGGAATGACGGCAAAGGTGCGCAGTTCATTGCGTTTGGCCACCTGGACTGAGGCTCCAAATCTCTGACGGATGGCGGCAGCAAAGGGAACGCCGTTGTAGCCACTGTCCACCAACAGACTTTCGACTCGCTCCAGATTCGCCGCGCAACGATCCAGGGCCTCTAATTTCGGAAAGTTGCCCACGTCCAAGCTGCACCTAGATCTTGTCCCGACGCCTTACGCTGGATGTCTTCAAACGGCACGGGTCTTCATATTGATGACCAACCCCGGATTTGCGATCAGCGACTACCACGCTGAAACCCACCACCCTGATTTGAAGCAAGGCGCTTCTTCACTGATAAGCACTGGCGGGAGCCGCTGCTATGGAACGAAGAGGCCAAGAAGCTTTCCAAATCAGAACAAAGAAATGAACAGGCCATCCATACTAGAACGGGATGAAACTGGATTGCTGCCAGCGCCCGGCTCGGCGCAGCCTCCGTCACGCTCGGGGTGGTGGGTAAATCTTACTGAGGCGCAGGCCAAGCTTTTAGTTCCCATCGTCTGGGTGTTTTTGGTGCTCGCGTTGGTCTTGCTGGCCGTCATTTTCCCGGGCTTGGCAGAGAAAATTCGAGACTTTCTTCCAATGCTGCATGTCGGCGGTGGGGAATGAACGGGTGTCGAATCCCGGGTGTCGTTTGGGTGCAGAAAAACACCGTCAACCGTGCGCGATCTTGCGTCTTAATGCGCAATCGGCACCGCACTAGCAAGTGAGGGGAAAGGGCGTGAGCCGTCGTAATCGGCTCGAACGCAAGGGAATGAAAATGGTGGGCAGAACAGGATTCGAACCTGCCCTCTGTGCCTACGGAATCAAGAGGTTACGCGGATTGACTCACAAATAGACTCACAAAGTCATGCGGAGTTAACGCGGATAGGGCAAGCGTGGAGAAGGCTCTCGCCTTCCTTGAGGCAGGCGATTCTTTCTGTTACCGAGTCGATTTAAGGAAGCTGACATAGGGTTCCTTGAATGAGGCTGCCGGAATTTTGGCCGACGGTGAATGACGTTTCATGTTGCCGCGAGGGGGGAGGGCCTTTCGGATTTCGAAAGGGGCGCGAGACAGGGAATGGTGCCGGAGAGGATGGGCGTTGCGGAATGGCGGGAGGAGGGGGCTGCTCGGGAATGATGTGGCTTTTGCGACCGCCGGGCGAAGGGAGGCGGTGATCGAGTCCGCCGGATCGTCAGCCGACTTCACTCGGCGCGGCGGCGGCGATCCACTCGCCGAATGGCTGGAGCAGGAGGGGGAAGGCGGCGTCGATGAAGGTCTCCGCCGGTTCCGTCGCGTGGCGCTCACTCCATTCCCAGGCGGCGGCGAAGAGCGTTCCCGTCGCGAGGCTGGCGACGAGGGGGGCTGGGGGAAGGGCCGGATCGGAGTCCTGCCCGGCGGGGATCGCCTGGAGCCAGCCCAGAAGGATGTCTCGTACAATGCGTTTGATGCAGGCATGGGCGCGGGGCTCCGTCTGGCTTTTGGCGATCCGGCACGCGCTGTGGAAGCGCGTCAGATTTTCGCAAATCGCCAGCGCCAGCACGCGGATCGTTGCCTTCTCCAAGCGGGCATCGGAGGGGAGGCGGCTCTCGATGAGGGAGCGGCTGTGATCTTCCACGAGGGCGTCGTAAAGATGATATTTATCGTGAAAGTGGGCGTAGAAAGTCGCCCGATTTACGGTCGCCTCATCTGTAATGTGCTGGATGGTGACGTCGTCGAAGCTGCCTTGCCTCAGAAGCCGATCAAGGGCGGACTCCAGAAGAGCCCGGGTGCGGATGGCGCGGGGATCGATCTTTTTCATTTTATCGCTGGAACCGAGCATGGGAGCAAAACGAGCCAATTTACAGATATCCTGGATAAAGTACGTCAACATGGAAATGGGAAACAAGACGTTTCGAAGAGTTTTTTTGACAACATATGACGCTTAGAATAATAGTGATGCGGAAGGCAATCTATAGGAATAGTATAGATTAAGTCCTTTTATAAGATTTTAACAACGACCGTCGCTTACCCAAAAAAAGATGGCGATCTCGGGCTCTCGATGGCGTCGGCGCGAAAATAGCGTCGGTAATCCATCAAGGGGGCCACAAAAAGGAGAATCAAAGTGAAATATAAACGTAGTTTTGCTCCGCTGCTCGCCCTGGCGGTTTGGAGTGCAATGCAGGCGGGTGGATGGGCTCAACAGACAGTAAGCGGGAGTGGTGCGGCGAGTTCTTCGTCGAACGGTTCCTCCCAGAAACTCGACACGGTGACGGTGACTGATAGCTCGGCAACCTCAGCCGATGCGGCTCAGACTGCCTTGAACAATGTGGCGGGCGGAACGGCGCTGATCCGCAACGAGGATGTGTCCCACCAGAGTCTTGCCAACATCGCCGACCTCTTCCGGTACCAGCCCGGTATCAATGCCGGGGCGGCGGGCACCACGGGCCTGGCCCGGCTCTCGATCCGGGGCTCGGGGTTGACGACGAACCACCAGTACTTCAAGAACGGCGTCCAGATCCTCTTCGACGGTCTGCCTGCGTAGGGCGGTCCAAAACTGAGACACGTGGCGGTCCAATAGTGTGACACCCCGTTGGGGACATTGGAG
>CAISZB010000050.1 GCA_903889845.1 uncultured Verrucomicrobium sp.
CCAGCCACAAGCTGCCGCTGGTCTCAATCCAGGCCGCCGTTCGTGCTGGTCTGCCCGCCGAATCCCCTGCCACCGCAGGGCTCAACAAACTGCTGGCCGCGTGCCTTCCCGGCGGCACCATCCATCACAGTGCTGAGGAAATGGCCGAAGCCGTCGAATCCCTCGGCGCATCCGCCCGCTTCTCCTCCGGCAACAATTCATTCACCACCGGCATATCAGGCCTGTCCGGCGACCTTGCCGCCCTGATTGGAATCCTCTCTGAAACCATATTACAACCCGCATTCCCCAACGACGCGATCACCCGCGAAAAAGCATCCCAACTCACCGCCATCCGAGAATCCCTCAACGACCCCCTCGACTCCGCTTTCCGCCTCCTGCGCTCCACCATTTTCTCCCAGGCAGGCTACGCGCTCCCCCCCCTCGGCACCGAAAGCTCTCTCGCACGCATCGACCGCGATGCGCTGCTCGCCCGGCACACAAACCATTTCCGCTCACAAAACTCGGCCATCGCCATCGCCGGCGATTTCGACCCGGACCGGACGCTCGACATGCTGCTTGCAACGTTTTCCTCCATGCCTTCCTCCCCCGCATGGTCTCCGCCATCCAGCACCATCAATCCGGGTGGAATCCTAGAAGACAAAATCGACAAACTCCAAGCCGCCCTGGTCATCGGCTTCCCCGGTTTCCACGCCACCCATCCCTCGCGCTTTGCCGGCCTGATGCTCCAAGAATACTGCGCCGACATGTCGGGGCCTCTCTTCACCCGCATCCGCGAGGAACTCGGCCTCGCCTACCAAGTAGGAGCCACGCAATACCAAGGATATGACACGGGGCTCTTCTCCTTCTATCTTTCCACCGCGCCGGAACAACTCGACCTGGCCTGCGAAGAACTGCTGGCGCAAATCCATCACATCGCCTCCTCAGGCATCCCCGATGACCGCTTCGAAAGCGTCCGTGCCACCGTACTTTCCGGCATCGCCCTATCCCGACAAAGCATCTCCGCCATCGCCGGCGAAGCCGCCATCAACCACCTCTTCGGCCTTCCCGCCACTCACGCCGACGAAGTTCCCTACCTCATCCGCAAGCTCACCCCGGAAGACATCCGCGCCGCCGCCGCCACCCTGTTCGCCCCCGCCCCCACCATCGCCCGCATCCGCCCCTGAACGCACGGAAAACAACCATCCACCATGCCAACGCCCGACCCTCGCTTCGAATCCTTCATCCTCCTCCAAGCCCAAAACGCCGGGCTCTTCCTCGGCCAAATCCCCCATCCCGCAACCGGCCGGAAAACCGTCAACCTACAAGCCGCCAAGTCCGTCCTGGACTCACTTGAAATGCTAGCCGCCAAAACCACGGGCAACCTCACGGCGGACGAGGAAAAACTCCTCTGCGCGGCAATCGCCAACCTCTCCCCCCTCTATCTTGCCGCCGCCGAAAAAAACAACCGCGGACCCGCATACGCGCCCCCGTCCAGCAGCCATTTATCCCGCCACGCCTTTCTTTTGCCTTCCGCCCGCGCCCGCGATCCACTTCTCTTATCCCCATGGCATTCAACCCGTTCCAAATCGGCAACGTCCCCGTCGGTGGTCCGGCCCCCTTCTTCATCCTCGGCCCCTGCGCCTTGGAAAACGAGGCCTTCGCATGGGAAATGGCCCGATCCCTCAAAGACATCGCCAACCGCACTGGCATCCACTTCATCTTCAAAGCCTCCTTCGACAAAGCCAACCGCACCTCCATCACCTCCTTCCGCGGCCCCGGCCCCACCGAAGGCTGTCGCATCCTCGGCGAAATCGCCCGCGCACTCTCTATCCCGGTCACCACGGACATCCACACCGCCGAACAAGCGGATATCGCCGCCGAACACATCGACCTCCTCCACCTCCCCGCCTTCCTCTGCCGCCAAACCGACCTCCGTGAAGCCGCCGCCAAAACCGGGCGCGCAGTCAACGTCAAAAAAGGCCAATTCCTCGCCCCCTGGGACACCGTCAACATCGCCGGCAAACTCCGCGCCTTCGGCTGCGAACACTTCCTCATCACCGAACGCGGCACCACCTTCGGCTACAACAACCTCGTCGCCGACATGCGCTCGCTCTACTGGATGCGCAAAGAAGGCCTCCCAGTAATCTTCGACGCCACCCATTCCGTCCAACGCCCCGGCGGCCTCGGCTGCACCACCGGGGGCGACGGAGAACTCGCCCCCGTCCTAGCCGCCGCCGCTGCAGCCACCGGCGTGGACGGACTGTTCATGGAAACCCACTCCGACCCGGCCAACTCCATCTCCGACGGCCCCAACCAAATCCCTCTCGAATTC
>CAISZB010000051.1 GCA_903889845.1 uncultured Verrucomicrobium sp.
AAGCGTAAGCGATTGTACCCAGTCCCGAAGGGCCGTGCCTCTCCCTACTTCTTTTCGAAGGCGGCGTCGAAGGCGCGGTCGGAGGGGGGGAAATCGAGTTTGCGGACGGTGGCGGCCGACTCGGTCGCGCCGTGTTCCCGGTCCATGCCGCTGTCTTCCCACTCGACGGAGAGGGGGCCGCGGTATCCGGCCCGGTTCAGGGCGCGGAGGAGGGCCTCGAAATCGATCCGGCCCCGGCCGACGGAGCGGAAGTCCCAGAAGCGGCGGCGGTCGCCGAAGTTGGTGTGGCCGCCGAAGACCCCGGCCTCGGTCAGCTTCTCCGACCACCAGACGTCCTTCATGTGGACGTGGAAGATGCGGTCGGCGAATTTTTCGATGAAGGCGACGTAATCGACGCCCTGGTAGCCGAGGTGGCTGGGATCGTAGTTGAAGCCGAAGGCGGGATGGTGGCCGACGGCGGCGAGGGCCCGTTCCGTCGAGGCGATGTCGAAGGCGATCTCGGTGGGGTGGACTTCGAGGGCGAAGCGGATGCCGAGGGCTTGGTAGGCGTCGAGGATCGGGTTCCAGCGGCGGGCGAAGTCGGCATAGCCCTCCTCGATCCACGCCTCGGGAACGGGCGGGAAGGAGTAGAGGAGATGCCAGATCGGGCTGCCGGTGAAGCCGTTGACGACGGCGACGCCGAGTTTCTTCGCGGCCTGGGCGGTCGCGATCATCTCCGCGGCGGCGCGCTGGCGGACGCCTTCGGGATCGCCGTCGCCCCAGACGTGGGCGGGGAGGATCGACTGGTGCCGGGCGTCGATCTGGTCGGCGACGGCCTGGCCGACGAGGTGGTTGGAGATCGCGAAGACCTGCAGGCCGTGCTTTGCGAGGGCGGCTTTCTTTTTTGCGATGTAATCGGGTTCCGCGTTGGCGCGGGAGACTTCGAAGTGGTCGCCCCAGCACGCCAATTCGAGACCGTCGTAGCCGAAGCGCTTCGCCTTCTCGGCGAGGACTTCGAGGGTGAGGTCGGCCCATTGGCCGGTGAAGAGGGTGAGGGGGCGGGACATAGGGGAGGGGTGGGGGTTGGAAGGTTAGTAGCTGAAAGGGTACCATTTCTCGCCGCTGCGGGAGCTGGCGACGACGGCCTCGATGAAGGCCATGCCGCGGACGGCGTCGTCGATGCCGGGGAGGTCGAGGGAGGCCGCGGGGAGGGGTTTCCCTTCCTTCCGGGCGCGGACGGCGGCGGCGAAGTGGCGGTAGAGGTTGGCGAAGGCCTCCAGGAAGCCCTCGGGATGGCCCATGGGGAGGCGGGTGTTCGCCTTGGCGGCGGCGCCGAGGGAGGCGTTCCCGGCGCGGACGACCTCGCGGGGCCGGTCGGGCCAGCGGAGGACGAGGGTGTTCGGCTCCTCCTGCCGCCAGGCGAGGCTCCCTTTCTCCCCGTGGACGCGGAGATTGAGGCCGTTCTCCTCGCCGATGGAGATCTGGCTGGCGTGGAGGATGCCCTTGGCCCCGCCGTGGAACCGGAGGAGGACGTTGGCGTCGTCGTCGAGGACGCGGCCCGGGACGAAGGTGGTGAGGTCGGCACAGAGGGCCTCGATCTTCAGGCCGGTGACGTATTCGGCGAGGTTTTCGGCATGGGTGCCGATGTCGCCGAAGCAGCAGGTGATCCCGGCGCGCTTCGGGTCGGTCCGCCAGTCGGCTTGCTTCTGCCCGGAGTCTTCGAGCCGCTGGGCGAGCCAGCCCTGGGGATACTCGACGATGACCTTGCGGATGGCGCCGAGCCGGCCGCTGCGGACGATGTCCCGGGCCTCCTTCACGAGGGGGTAGCCGGTGTAGTTGTGGGTCAGGCCGTAGAGGAGGCCGGTGCGGGCGACGATCTTTGCGAGTTCCTTCGCCTCGGCGAGGTCGAGGGTCGCGGGCTTGTCGGAGAGGACGTGGAAGCCGTGTTCCAGCGCCGACTTCGCGACGGGGAAGTGGAGGAAGTTCGGCGTGACGATGGCGGCGAATTCGATCCGGTGGTCGGCGGGGAGCTGCGCCTCGGCCTCGAACATCTCCTCGTAGGAGCCGTAGCAGCGGTCTTCGGCGAGGAAGAGCTCCCGCCCCGTCGCCTTCGACCGCGCGGCGTCGGAGCTGAAGGCCCCGGCGACCAGCTCGATCTGGCCGTCGAGGGCCGCCGCCATCCGGTGGACGGCTCCGATGAATGCTCCCTGACCTCCGCCGATCATACCCATACGAATTTTCATGAGGCCGGCAGATTACCTGCCGGCCGGTGATGCCGTCAAATTCGGAGGGGTTCGTTCAATTTCGGGCCGTTCTTCGGAGGCTTTTGGAGGCTTTCCTAGGCGTCGAGTCGGCCCAAGGCGAGGCCGACGGGGAGGGCCTTCGGCTTCGCCACGGTGGTCTTCAGGGTGACGTGCTTCCCGCGCTCCGAGGAGAGCTGGACGGCCAGCATGGCTTCGAGGGCGTGGAGGGCCAGTTCCCCGCTCGCGCGGTGGGGGCGCCCGCTGCGGATCGCCGTGGCCATGTCGGCGACGCCGATGCTGCGGCCGACCTGGTCGCTGTGGGTGAGGGGGATGTCGCGCCATTCCTTCTCGTCGGAACGGCGGACCTGGACGATGCCGCCGAAGTTGTTCGGATCGGGGACGCGGAGGGTCCCCTCGCTGCCGTAGACCTCGATGATCGGCAGGGTGTGCGACCAGACGTCGAAGGAGATGTTGAGGTTGGCGATGGGGCCGGAGGCGAAGTCGAAGGCCCCGGCGTAGTGGGTCGGGACTTCGACCTTGATCTTCTTCCCGGCCTTCTTGCCGCTACCGACGGTCCGCGTCTTGAAGGAACTGCGGGCGGAGCCGGTGACGCGCCGGATGGGGCCGAGGAGGTTGACGAGGGCGGTGACGTAGTAGGGCCCCATGTCGAGCATCGGTCCGCCGCCGTACTGGTAGAAGAACTCGGGGTCGGGGTGCCACGACTCGGGGCCGTGGCCCATCATGTTCGCGACGGCGGCGACGGGCTGGCCGATGGCGCCGTCGTCGATCAGCTTCCGGGCGGTCTGGATGCCGCCGCCGAAGAAGGTGTCCGGGGCGGAGCCGACGCGGAGCTTCTTTTTCTTCGCCAGCTTGAGGACCTTCAGCCCCTCGGCGACGTCGAGGGCGAAGGGCTTCTCCGTGTAGGCGTGTTTTCCGGCCTTCAGGATCGCCTCGTTGACGGAGGCGTGGACCTTCGGGACGGTGAGGTTGATGACGATGTCGATGGATTTGTCGGCGAGGAGTTCCTTCACGGAGTAGGCCTTCACGCCGTATTCCTTCGCCTTGGCCTCGGCCCGGGCGGGATCGAGGTCGGCGACGGCCGCCACATGGAGGATCGGGAACGTCTTGCTGCCGGTCAGGTATTGGTTGCTGATGTTGCCGCAGCCGATGATGCCGACCTGGAAGGGGCGGTCCGATTTCTTCGCTTTTTTCATGGGAGAGGAGAGCGGGAGAAGGTTAGAGGGCCTTCGCCTTCATCGACGCGACGCACTTCGTGAGGGCGGGGACGGGGTTCTCCACGTCGGCCTCGTACTCGATGACGGCCATGCCGTCGAAGCCCGCTTCCTGGAGGGCCTTCGTGAAGGCGGGGAGGTCGAGGGTTCCTTCCCCGACGACGACGTCCTTCCACTGGCCGTTGGCCTCGAAGACGAAGTCCTTGAAGTGGATGCCGTAGAGGTGCTTTCCGTATTTCTTCACCCACTCGACCGGCTTGCCCAGGTTCGGCCCGATCTGCATGCACCACGCGGTGTCGATGCAGAGGCCGATTTCCGGTCCGCCGAGGGAGAAGAGGTACTCAAGGACGTCGGGCTGGCCGCCGAACATGTAACCGCCGTGGCAATGGATGCCGACCCGGATGCCGAATTCCTGCGACCAGGCGCGGACCTTCGGCACGGCCTTCATGAAGGTATCGACGCGGAAGTGGGCGGAGATGTGCTTGGCGCCCGCCTTGGCGGCGCACTCGAACCAGTTCCTCTCATTGTCGTTGCCGTTGAAGGTCTGGACGCCGAGGGAGACGATGGAGACGCCCGCCTTGCGGTAGGTCTCGACGACGGCATCGAATTCGGCGGGCTTTTCGAAATCGGCATGGACGCCGCAGAGCTCGATGCGGTCGAGGCCGATGTCGCGGACCTTTTGGGCGACTTCGGCGTTGGTCTTGAAGTGGCGGAAACACCAGCTTTGAACTCCGAACGGGATAGGATGGCTCATGGGGGGATGTGGAATTGAATTGTTTGAAACTGCGGGCGATGGCATTATCTGCCTTATAAAATGGGTTTCCAATCCAATAGAATTGTCAAAAACGAGGATTTGTTGTGAAAACGTCGGGCGCCGACTTTCCCGAGGTGGTATGGGGCGAAATGGAATTGCTGGGGATTTCCCATTACCATCAGCGGGGTGGGGTCCAGCCCGTGCCGCACGGCATTCCCCCGGGACGGGAGTTGGTCGAACTCGTGACCGGGGGGCGGGGCTGGGTCCGGGACGGCGATACATGGCGGGAGGTCGTGCCGGGGCATCTGCTCTGGCACGGGCCGGGAGCGGAGACGATCGGACGGAGCGATCTCGAAGCCCCTTACCGCTGTCTGGCGGTCAACCTGAAGACCGACCGGAAGAAGGGATTGGGGATTCCCCGCTTCTCCCTCTGCCCCGATCCCGAGGTGGTGAAGGCTTTCACGGATGAGGTGGTGAAGTGTTTCTTCGACCCGGCCTTCGACCGGCGCGTGCTGCTCCGCTACGTGGTCAGCCGCCTCCTGTTCTGGGTCCACGGTTCCCGGTTCCTCCAGCGTCGGGCCGAGCTGCCGGAGGCGGTCGGGGAGACGCTCGAATGGATCGACCGGAATTATGCCCGGCCCTGCCGGGTGGAGGAATTGGCGAAGCGGGTGGGGTGGTCGGCGGCCCATCTCCATTACACCTTCCGCCTCCACCTCGGGAAGAGTCCGCACAAGATGCTCATGGCCCGCCGCCTCCGCGCGGCGCAGGAGGCGCTGGCCTCGACGGGCCATCCGATCAAGCGGGTGGCGGTGGAGAGCGGCTTCGCCGACGCCTCGGCGCTGATCCATGCCTTCCGCGCGACCCAGGGGATCACCCCGACGGCCTACCGGAAGCGCTATATCGGGCCGATGGCGAAGGGGGCTTAAACTGTGATTTCAAGCCCTAGGGCGGTGCTGTAGACGGTGCAGGTGCCGACGGGAAGGGGGAGGGCGGCGAGGGTTTCCCGGTAG
>CAISZB010000052.1 GCA_903889845.1 uncultured Verrucomicrobium sp.
CGTTGACGAGCGAAGAAGGGAGGCTTTTCATGGGGTTGCCTTGGCGGCGAATTGGAGGTACCGTTGGCTCCATGAACCGCCTCGCCGAAGAGATGACGGAGTGCTTGGTCCCGGTCCTGAAAAAGACCCCGGTGACCCGCGCCTACCTGTTCGGTTCTGTGGCGCGAGGGGAGGCCGACGAAAAGAGCGATATCGACGTGATGATTGAGGCTCCGCTGTTTTCCTTTTCCCTGCTTGATCGCATCGGTCTGATAGACGATTTGTCGAAGGCGTGCGGGCGGAAAGTTGACCTGGGCTTTCGGGACAGCATTTCCAAATACATCCGCGACCACGTCGAGCAGGAAAAAGTCCTCTTCTATGAGAGAGCCTGACGACCGGAGCAAGCTTCGGCGGATGGCCGACCAGTGCGCTCTTGTCGTCGCCGACTTGGCCGACTTCACCTACGACCGGTTCCTGTCCGAAAAGGTTCTCTACGACGCCACGGTGATGCGCCTTTTGACCATCGGGGAGGATGCCAACAACCTGACCGAGGCGACCCGGGAACTCGCCCCCACGGTGCCCTGGCACCAGATCCGGGGGATGCGTAACGTGATTGCCCACGACTATTTCGAGCTTCGGCCCGACGAAATCTGGAGGACGGCAATCGAAGTCCTCCCGGTCTTTCGCTCCGAGCTGATCCGCCTGGTGGAACTGGTTCCCGAGCGGCGCTCGAAGCCGGGTTCCTGAAAAAGACGTGGCGTTCATGGCCTTTTAGTGGAGTTTTTGGTTTTCGGCGTAGAGGAACGCGTTGATCGCCTGGCCGATAAGGAACGGGATCTGCGGGACGACCGCGTTGCCCAAGCCCTTGAGTCGGTCCACCCGATGGGGAATCCCATGAGCCACTCGACCCACATCGGGTTCAACGAGCCACCATCCGGGGACTGATTCGATCCACCTTTCGTAGTCGAGGACGCGGGTAATCCCATCGCCCGGTAGAATTCCGCCCGGTTCATGCCCGAGCTGGTCTGCCCCGTGCAGGGGCGCGGCGTCGGGAACATTTTGACGAACGTCTGGAGGTTCGGTCCTCCCTTCCTCCCTTGGGTTCCGGCCCCGGTGCTGCAATTCGCGTGTGGCGTGGGCATCATCCCGTCCGGTCCCGGCCACTTTGCCGCCCAGTCGTTCAGGTTCCGGCCTCCGTGCTTCGTGCCGTAACGGCCGACCCGCTTCGGATTTCCCGGCGCGGTATCGTGAGCTTGGGGCGTCGGCCACATCTTCGCGGCGGCTTCCAGGCCGAATTGAACTTTCTTCCCCTTGTGATACGCGGTCCTCCCGTTGAATCGGTCGGCGTGCCTGATGCTCCGGCCTCCGTTGGGGACGTTCGGGGTGGGCCACATCATCACCCAGGAATGGAGCGTGTCCGGCCGTCCCTGGTGCCGCCCACTGTCGAACTCGGCGCGGGGCGTCGGCACCATACGCGCCACCTCCCAGAGCGATTTCGGGCCGTGAACCTTGTTGCTTCCCGAATTGGGGGCCTCCGGCGCCGTGGTGGGCGTGGGCAATAATCCAGAGCCGATCACGACGATGATTCGCACCAACGGAGCAAGCCGGAACGCAGTGCCAGAGCAGATCGTACCCGAGCGCGGCCAGGCCGCCGACGTAGCCTTCGAACGCTTTCCCTTTTTCGCTGCCGAGTATGGCCGGCACCTGTTCCATGAGGATCCAGGTCGGGCGCAGGTAGCGAACGGCTCCCAGGAAGACCGGGAATAGATGCCTGGGATCGGCAGTTCCACGTTGTGCCCCGGCAACGCTGAAAGGCTGGCACGGAGGACTTCCGACAAGAACGTTATAAAAGGCGGTCGAAAAATGAGACAGTGAGCGGGGCGGTCGAAAAGTGAGACATCCTATAAAAAGAAAGGATGTACATGGAGATGGACTTGTGGACGCGAGTGCGTCGGCGGGTGTTGGTGGAGAGCGAGCCCAAGC
>CAISZB010000053.1 GCA_903889845.1 uncultured Verrucomicrobium sp.
CGGAGACCCGCACCCCCTCCGCCTTCGCAGGCCGGAAGAGGGCCCCCGGCGGAAGGGCAAAGCGGCTCTTCGTCCCCGCTCCCGCGCCCCGCCGTTTCCCGAGCAAGGCCAGGACCTCGGCCAGCGTCGTCCGCCCCGCGACGGTCACCGTCATCCGGGAGGGGGCGCAGTACCGTTCCCGGCACCGGAGGAGGTCGCCCCGGGAGAGGCGGGTGACGGAGGCCCGCGTCCCCGTGATCGGGCGTCCCAAGGAGGTCCCCGGCCAGAGGAGGGCGTTGAGCCTTTCCTGGACCAGTTGCCCGGGCTGGTCGTCGTACATCTTGATCTCCTCCAGGATCACGCCGCGCTCCCGCTCGACTTCCTCGGCGGCAAAGAGGGAATCCTCCACCATGTCGAGGAGGACATCGAAGAGGAGTCCGATGCGGGAGGCCGGGGCGGCGGCGTGATAGCACGTCATCTCCTCCGAGGTGAAGGCGTTGAGGTAGCCGCCGACCCCCTCGACCGCCTCGGAGATTTGCCGGGCGGAGCGCTTCCGCGTTCCTTTAAAGAACAGATGCTCGATGAAGTGGAGCGCCCCGGAGAGGCGTGCCCCCTCGTGGCGGCTCCCGACCGGGAACCAGAGGCCGACGCAGACGCTTTCCACCTGCGTCATTTCGGAGACGACGACGGGAAGGCCCCCCGCGGACAAGGCTGACTGGAAGACCATTATCTTTTCGCAACCTCTTACCACCCCTCGACGATCAGGGCGACGATGTGCTTGGCCAGGTCCTGCTCGGCGACCGGCAGGGCCTGCCGCTCGGCCTCGACCTGATCCCGGTTGATGAAGTAGGAGTTGGCCCCCTCGACCGTGACGCCGTCGACGATCTTCTTCCCCGTCCGGCGGTTGATGCAGGTGACCTGGGCCGCGATGACGATCTTCACCTGCGTCGTCGCGGAGACGTCGAGGTACTCGGTCTGGAGCTGCTGCTTGTTGACGCCGACGATCGTGACGGTGAGCTCCGCGTCGGAGGCGTCGGAGGCCGCCGTCTTCAGCGTCCCGTCCTGGTCGAAGGCGCGGATGATCGCTGTCGTCGTCGGGCTCTCCATCTGCGGCTCCAGCGTCAGGTTATGGACCATCGGGATGTAGATCGAGGTGATCCCCTGGATGTTCTTCCCGCCCACGCTGCCCAGGCGGTACCCGGCGCAGCCAGAAACCCCCCAGGCACTCAAAACAGCCGCCAGGACCAGCACCCCGGCACGGAAAGGGTGACGGGAAGGCATCATCAATTCGTCTCCCCCACGGGATTGAGGACCGGGGCGCCAGCAGGGGCCGCCGCCGAGGGCAGCGGGGCAGCGCCGGAGGAATCGGCGGGAGCGGAGGAAGCCGCGCCGGGATCGGGCAACGCGGCGACGCTGCCCCCGCCGGAACCGATAAGGGGGCGCAGCGCATCGACCTTCTTCCGGGCCTCCTTCGCCTGATCGGAATCGGGGTTCCGCTGGATCACGTCGTTGTAATAGATGTAGGCCGCCTTGTACTGCTTCTGCTTCTCGTAGAAGCGGGCGATATTGAAGCTCCCCTGCGTCTCCTTCCCCCGGAGGAGGCCGATGTGGGTGTTTGCCGCCGGGACCTTCTCGCTGTTCGGGTAGCGGACGATGAAATCCTCGAAGGCCTCGATCGCCTTCTGGGCCGCGCTCTGGTCGTAGTCGGGCTCGCGGGAGGCGATGTACCAGGCGTAGCCGATCTGGTACTGCGCGTCGGCGGCGACGGGGTGATTCGGATACTTGTCGAGGATCTTCGTGTAGGAGGCGACGGCGTCGGCGAACTTCTTCTGTTTCTCCCGCGCCAGGCCGATCTTGAACTGGGACTCGGCGGCGTGCTCCCCGTAGGGGGCGGCCTTGATGATCCCCTCGAAGATTTCCACCGTCCGGTCCATCGAGGGTCCCATCGGGATCTTCCACAACCGCTGCGGCTCCCCGGCGAGAAAGAGGTTCCCGATCGCAAACTCGCGGTCGAGGGCCTGCTCGAAAAACGTGCTGGCCGGGTACTTCTGGATCATCTTTTGATAGGCCTTGTGGGCGTTCCAGAAATCGGCCTCCTTTTCGAGGCAGAAGCCGATCTTGAACTGGGCCTCCGGGGCGAAGAAGGAAAGAGGCCACCGCCGCACCAGGGCGCGGTAGGCCTTGAGGGCGTCGTCGAATTTCTGGTCGGCCTCTAATTTCTTCGCGATTTCGAGCTGGTCGCGCGAACTCGACGCCGAAAGGCCGGTGCCGGAGCTCTCGTCGACCCACCCCTCGCCCGGTCGCCAGACCAAGGCCGCCCGGGCCGTCCCCGACCCCAACGACAACGCGGCCCCAGCCAAAAGCAAGATAAACAGTAAAAAACGACGACCCATCGGGGGAAGTTAGTGTCCGTCCCGTAATTATACAAGACGACGTTTAAATGCCCCTTGCAGCCTTCTATTTTGTTAAACTCAATTCAAATTATTGCATTCCCGCTTCTTCAAGATTGACACCGATTTCGGTTCCGGGATCATCGCCCTCCAACATGAAACGCCTTCTTGCTTGCTCCATGTTGGTGGCGCTCTGCGCCTTTGGTCCCACCCTTCGCGCCACGGCCGGCGACGCCGATCCTGCGAAGAACAAGTGGAACGTGACGACCGTCGCCTGGATCGCCGCGAACGAGAACGACCTCGACCGCGACAACGACAAGGTTGCCGTCATCGGTAAGGTCACCGAAAAGCACAGCGACCACGTCTACTTCTTCAAGGACGACACCGGCACGATCGAACTCGACAGCGACATCGACCTCCCCGTCGGCAAGCTGATCGTCGTCCGCGGCCGGATCGACCAGGCCTTCCTCCACATCGGGCCGCTGCAGATCAACGTCGATAGCTGGCGCCACATCGGCAAGCTTGGCGAGATCCTCGACAAGTAAGCCCGAACGCAAGTAAGCGAAACCCGAAACCTTTTAGGAGATTCCGAACGCCGCTCCCCACGGGGAGCGGCGTTTTTCGTTGGAGAGTGACTACTTCGTCGGCTTCTCGCCGACGAAGGGCTTCAAATCCGGCCTCTCCAGAAGCCGGATGAGAGAGATAAAATCATCCTCGGAAAACCCGCGCCCCGTCCCGGCCTCGTACACCTCCATCATCCGATCCATGAGCGGGAAGTAGCGCTTGTCGGCCACCTCCTTCGCCTGGCGGAGGTCCTTGTACATGTGCTTCAGGGAAAACTGCGGGGCATAGTCCTTCTCCCGGATCAGGCGCTCCTTCAGCGCGACGACGCCCGAGTTGGAGACGTTGAGGCGCAGCGCGTCGAAATACGTATCGTCGGCAATCCCCGCCGACCGGGCCAGGGAGAGGCTCTCGCACAGCGTCTGCGCCACGCCCGCGATGTTCAGGTTCATCGCCAGCTTCAGGGCCGTGGCCGCGCCGATCCCGCCGATGGGCAGGATCGCCTTCGAGAGGCGCGCCAGGACCGGTCGTGCCGCCTCGATCGTCGCGGCGTCCCCGCCCACGTAATAGACCGTCTCCCGTTTCTCCGCCGCCGGCTTGCTGCCGGTGAAGGGGGCATCGAGGAAAGAGGCCCCCTTCCCCTCCACGACCTGCGCCACCTCGCGGACGACGGCGGGGGAAAGCGTACTCGACTGGATCACGACCTGCCCAGGAACTAAGGCAGGGGCTATTTGTCGCACGACACTCCGTACCGCTTCTGCGTCGGAGACGACAATGATAATGTGCGATGCCCCGCGCACCGCTGCCGCCGGATCGGCGAAGGTGTGGGGCCTGTTCTTTGCAGTCCGATTCCAGAGGGCGAGCGGGATGCCGTCCGCCTCCAGATTATGCGCCCACGCTTCACCAATAATACCGAGTCCCAAAATTGTGACTTTGACTTCCTTCATTAGTGGGGAATCGTAACACGCTCTTAACTTGAATCCAATGGCGGCCTGGCCTAGGATTTGCTTCAGATGCATCGACTTATTTTTTAAATGAACTGAACAGGAAACCAAACAGCTAAGCAATTTGATGTAGTTTCCTTGTAAAGCCATTCTAGTAATATGGACTTGAAAATTTCTCATCACCGCCGTATAAACCGCAAAGGGGGGGACCAGCGAACGACCGATGCATCAAAGGCGATGCGTCCTCAGGAATACAAGGGCGAATGCGGCATCATTGCGGCGTAAAAAAGCGGTCATCGTAAAAAACAAAGGAGTCACCCATGGCAAAGAAACCCTCAGAAGCCGCCGCCCGCCGCTCGCAGGCCAGAGTCAAATCAGAACGGATCACCGCAGAGAAGGCCTCCGCCGCCCTGCGTAAATCACCCCGCCTCGCCGCCACCCGGCTCCGCCCCGCCGATCCCCAGCTCAGTACCCGGCCCATCGTCCCGTCGATCGATCCCGACGCCTACAAATTTGTACTGACCCCTCCTCCCCTCCCCCACCACGAGGTTCCGGCGTTCGAGTTTCTCGGTGATCTGCCCGAGTCCTACGGCACGAAGAAGCTCTACCTCGTCGCCCGCGATCCCTATTTCCTCTTCGCCTACTGGGACCTGACCGGCGACCAGTTCCGCGAATTCACCCACCAGGCCGACGACGGCAAGGCCTTCCTGATGCTCCTCAACGACAAGGGCGAGCGCGTCCAGCAGATCGAGGTCGGGCCGTGGGCGAAGCACTGGTACCTTCACACGAACAACCCCGGCACGACCTACTACGCCGAGCTCGGCTTCTTCCGCGGCGGCAACTTCGAGGTCGTCTCCCGCTCCGGCAAGACGACGGCCCCGCGCGACTACGTCTCCCCGAACACGAAGGGCCGCTTCGTCACCCTCCCCTTCCACATCTCCTTCCGCAACCTGCTGGAGATGATCCGCGCCCACATGCTGCCGGGAGAGGAACTCGTCGAGGCCCTCGGCC
>CAISZB010000054.1 GCA_903889845.1 uncultured Verrucomicrobium sp.
GCCTCGCCCGGATCGCCCTCAACCTGGGCCAGGACGCCTTCTTCCAGAACGAGGCCGGGACCGCTGACGAGGTGAAGTTCCACCTCTCCGCCGCCGCCCTGACCGTGGAGCGCTTCCGCGCCCGCCTCAAGGAATACGACATCGCCCGGCTCCTCGTCGTCGCCGGGGACCGGCCCGACATCCACCGCGCCGCCGTCGACCTCGGCGTCCGCGCCCTCATCCTCACCGGCGGCAACCGCCTCGCCCCCGACCTCCTCGCCGAGGCGAAGGCGAAGGGGATCGCCGTCCTCGTCGGCCCCGACGACACCGCCACCACGATCATCCGCATCAAGTGCGCGAAGCCCGTCGGCAAGGCCCTGGAGGAAAACGCCCTCGCCTTCCCCGAGGGGGCCGTCGTCGGCGACATCGTGAAGGAAGTCGAGCGGAGCGCGCAGGACCTCTTCCCCGTCCTCGGCGAGGGCGGGCGCGTCGCCGGCTTCTTCACCAAGGCCGACCTCGTCGAGCCCCCCCGCCAGCGCCTCATCCTCGTCGACCACAACGAGTGGAGCCAGACCGTCAAGGGCGCCCAGGAGAGCGAGATCGTCGAGGTGATCGACCACCACCGCCTCGGCGGCGGCCTCGTCACCCAGCACCCGATCCGCTTCGTCAACGAGCCCGTCGGCTCCACCTGCACCCTCGTCGCCCGGTTCTTCGCCGAGGCCGGGATCGAGCCGACCCCCGGCATCGCCCTGGCGCTGGCCTCCGGCATCATCTCCGACACCCTCCACCTCACCTCCCCGACGACGACCGACGCGGAGCGCACCCTCCTCCCGAAGCTCGAAAAGATCGCCGGGCGGAACCTGAAGGACTACGCCGACGCCTTCTTCTCCACCGGCTCCCTCCTCGCCTCCCTCCCGGCGGCGAAGGCGATCCAGGCCGACTGCAAGGAATACGAGGAAGCGGGCTGGAAGAGCGGCGTCGCCCAGATCGAAGAGCAGAGCCTCGACAAATTCTGGGAACGGAAGAGCGAGCTGCAAACCGCCCTCGACGACTACCGCGCGGCGGCGAAGCTCGACTTCACTTGCGTCCTGGTCACCGACATCACCCGCCACTACAGCGTCCTCCTCGTCTCCGGCGTCGCGCCGATCCTCGACGCGATCGACTACACGAAGATGGAGCCGAATCTGTACGAGCTTCCCGGGGTGGTCAGCCGGAAGAAGCAGCTGCTGCCGCATCTGATCACGGTGTGGCAGAAGGCAAGGGCGGCGGGGAAGTAGGGGGGCGCGAAGCTGTGGGTGCGGGCCTTCGCCCCCTACCCCTTCGCCACCCGCGGCAGGTCAACCCGATAAATCGTCTGCCCGTTTTCATCGATGAAAGCCAGGTGCAGCCCCTCCGCCCCCAGCGCCACGGAGGCAAATCCCGAAATCTTCCGCGCGAAGAGCGACTGGCCGGTCATCTCGACGTCCCGGACGGTCGAGCCGCCGCCGGAGACGACGTAGTCGATCCCCTCGGAGGCGAGGTGTTGAAGGTCGTGGTCGTGACCGCAGAAGTAGGCGCGGACGCCGCCCTCCTTGAAGACGGGGAGGAGCCATTGCCGGATGTCGAGCTGGTCGACGTCGTGGAGGCCGCCGGAGTAGAGGGGATGGTGGCCGACGACGATCTTCCACGCCGCGTCGGACTGCCTTAGCGCGGCCCGCAGCCAGGCGACCTGTTTCCCCACATCCTGCGCGCGGACGTTCTCGCCGAGGTGGTGGTGGGCGGAGTCGGTGGCGTAGGCGCGGATCATCGGGTTGGTGTCGATGAAGAAGAAATCGGCCCGGGCCGTCCCCGCCGGGTCGAGGGGAAAGGTCATCGTGTAGTAGCGGGCGGGCATCCGCCACCGGGGACTCTTCCGCCCGTAGGCGATCTGGGCATCGGGGGTACCATGATAATCGTGGTTCCCCAGGACGGCGTACCAGGGGATGCGGAGGGAGGGGGCGGTGTAGACCCCCTCGAACGACGATTGCCACTGGGGATCGTCGACCGAGGCGACGCCGTCCTCGTAGAAGTTGTCCCCCAGGGCGAGGACGAAGCGGGCCTCCCGCCCGGCGCGCCCGGCCTCCTCCCCCATCCGGAGGGCGACGGCGGTCTGATGCGGTTCCCCCTGGCGGCCCCAGTCGCCCATCGCCAGGAAACGGAGGGCGCCCGGACCGGCGTCCGGGATCGTGGAGGCCTGGGCCTGGGCCCGGGTCCAGGCGGGAAGGAGGCCGCCGACGGCGGCGACCTGCGTTGCGGCAAAAAGCGTGTGGACAAAGCCACGCCGGGTCGTTTGCATACGCTCCAGCCTACCGCACCGGTCAATAGGGGGGACAAACTACAGCATTGCATTGAGACGAAAACAGAGCACAATACCGCTCAAATTCACTTCAACCGGGGGAAACAGGGGTATGGCAACATTGGAAAGGCATTTGCAGGGAAAAAAGGGCGAAGAAATATCGCCCAAGGCGCCTCTCCCACCCCTCGACGCCTCCCGGTTCCGCTGGGCCGACTCCCTTGATCCCAGGGCACAGGCCCAAGCCCAAACCCAGAAAAAGCCCTCCCTCTTGAAAGCGGTGGCCGAAGCCTTCTTCGGCGCCATCGTCGCCCTGTTCTGGGTCCGCGGCGTCGAGGCCCGGCTGAAGCCGAGCTTCAGGCCGAACTCGGCGCGAGGCACCCGGCGGCAAACGACTTGATCCGGGCGCGGAGGCTGGAGAGGCCGCTGCGCCGGTTCGGCGTGAGGAGTTGCGGGACACCGGCCTCGGCCAAGAAGTCGAGTTCCTGGGCAATGATATCGGCGGGGGTCTCTCCGTTGTAGAAGGTGCAGACCAACGCGGCGATCCCCTTTACGATCTGGGCGTCGGCGTCCATCCGGAACCAGCACCGCCCGTCCCGGTATTCCGGCAGGAGCCAGAGGCGGGACATGCAGCCGGGGAGGAGAAGGTCGTCGTGCTTCGCGGCTTCTTCCAGGGCCGGGTAGCGGCGGCCTGTGGTGAGGAGGTAGGTGAGGCGTTCCTCCCCGTCGGGCAGGATCTGGAAGGATTCGATGAGGGTGTCGCGCTTGGCCTGGAGGCTCATGGGGAGGAAAAACTATGCCGCACGGCGGTCATGTTCGGCAAGCATCCGGCGTGCCTCGCGCAGTTCCTCGTCCGTGGCGCGATGCCGCGGGTGGTAGCGTTCCATGATGGCGACGAGTTCCTCCAGGTCCTCACGCGCGGGCGGCGTCTTGTGGTCCCAGAGGTCGAGGCCCTTGTCGGGCTTCCCCGACTTCCCGACGGTGTGGACCGGGCCGGTCTTTTCCCGGAAGTGAAACGCGAACTTCTTCCCGAAGTAGATCACCCGCACCTCATACTTCGAGCCATCGGCCCGCTTCGTCGTCCAATTGAGGTCGCGGCGCATGGGTAAATAGGAGTAAGGCGCCGGGGGACAGCTCGCAGCAAAATCCCCTCTTCGCGTCGGAAGCGGGTACAAGGGAGAAACCGAGAGGTTTCCCCCCTTGAAGCTAAATGAATCCCTGCTTGCGCATCTCTTCCTCGACGCGCTTCGACTCGGCGACGCGTTCCCCGTGCTTCTTTTCCTTCCAGGCCTGGTAGGACTTGCCGTCGGCGGGATCGCGGCCGGAGAAGAGGACGCCGAGGATGTCGGCGTAGGGGAGGACGCGGGGGCTGGGATCGTCCTTCACGAAGAGCTGGACCTGCGGGGGCTTCCCGTCCGGGTTCCGGTTGAAGACGAAGCCCTCGACCGTCGCGCCGCTGCTGAGGCGGAGGGTCACGTCGCCCCGATAATCGAAGGCGTCGTCGAGCCCCTTGCGGCGCTCCTGGTCGTTGGAAAAGCTGAGTTCGGTTCCTTCGAGGCTCTGATAGGCATGGGCGGGAGCGATCCCGTTCTTGGCATCATTCATCGCTCCGGTATCGACGGCGTTCGGCATAGGAATGTACTTGGTTTAGTGGAGGGCGGGTTCGGGCGCGGCGGCGGGGGCCGTCGGCTTCGGCGCCGGGGGCTCGTCGCGGGGACCGGAGGCGAGGGATCCGAAGGTCGCCCGGATCGTCCGACCCAGGCCGGCGAAGGAGCTGAAGGTGTCGTCGACCGAGGAGGGCTCGTAGCCGCAGTGGACCATGCAGTCGGCGCACTTCTCGTTGCCGCTCTTGTGGCCGTAGTTCTCCCACTTCGTCGTCTCGATCAGTTCCTTGAAGGTGTTGACGTACCCTTCCTGGAGGAGGTAGCAGGGGCGCTGCCAGCCGAAGACGTTGTACGTCGGGTTGCCCCAGGGCGTGCACTCGTAATCGATGTTCCCCTGGAGGAATTCGAGGAAGAGGGGGGAGAGGTTGAAGCGCCAGCTCTTCTTCTTGTCCTTCAGGATGGCGCGGAAGAGGGCCTTCGTCTTGTCCCGGTGGAGGAAGTGCTCCTGGTCGGGGGCCTTCTGGTAGCTGTAGCCGGGGGAGAGCATCATCCCCTCGACGCCCAGCTTCATCATCTCGTCGAAGAAGGCGCGAACCCGCTCCGGGTTCGCCCCGTCGAAGAGAGTCGTGTTCGTCGTGACGCGGAAGCCGCGCTTCACGGCCTCCTTGATCCCTTCGAGGGCGGTCTCGTAGACGCCGTCGCGGCAGACCGCCTCGTCGTGGTCTTCCTTGCCGCCGTCCATGTGGACGGAGAAGGTCAAATATTTCGAGGGCTTGAAGAGGTCGATCTTCTTCTTGAGGAGAATCGCGTTCGTGCAGAGGTAGATGTACTTCTTCCGCGCCACGAGGCCGGCCACGATCTGGTCGATCTCATTATGGATCAGGGGCTCGCCGCCGGGGATCGAGACCATCGGGGCGCCGCACTCTTCGGCCGCCGCCCAGCACTGCTCGGGCGTTAAACGCTTATCGAGAACATGCGCGGGATACTGAATCTTGCCACAGCCGGCGCAGGCCAGGTTGCAACGGAAGAGCGGTTCCAACATGAGGACGAGCGGGTAACGCTTGTTGCCCTTGATCTTCTGCTTGAGGACGTAGCTGGCGACCGTCCAGGCCTGCGAAATAGGAACCATAGTGACCGATCAACGTAGAGGCCCCCCATTTTTTGTCAACCTTGGCGGGGTATGGGTAGAAACACTCAATCCCCCCTCTTTCTTGTCTCCTTCGACGCTCTCCCGACATATGACGAATTCTACGGAGAGCCAGGCAAGTAAGACTTGCCGGTAGACGGACCCCTTTTCTATCTCCTACAATCGCAAAATGAGATACAACCAAGCCCTCTTTCGTCTTGTGTTGCTACGGGCCTCGATTTTGGCCGCTTTGACTTTCCTGTTAGGGGGCGGGATTTTGCCCCTTTCCACCTCGAAGGCGGCGACGGCATCCGTGCCGCGCGTCGATTTGGTCAATTTGAGCCAGCACAAAGAGCTGTGGCCGGCCAGCGTGACGCTGAAGTCGGACGTGACTCTGACCATCATGTTGGAGGGAAAGATTGCCGGGACGCTGCTGGCCCGGGCCGGGACCGAGGTTTCCCTTGCGGCCGTCGACGGGAAAGGACTGAGCGTCCTCTTCGCTTCGGCGCAAGGCACGGTCACGCAAGAACAGACCGATCTTGCGGAGCGGGTGGCCAGTGCCGCTGCGGCTGCCGCTGCCGCCAAATCGAAAGCCGCCGCCTCCCAGGCCGTCGCCCAGAATACCCCCAAGCCGGCATCTCCCCCGGCCGCCCCGCCTCAACCGACGCCCCCCTCAAAGCCTATCCCACTCACATCCCCTTCCGCCGCCTCCACGGCTGCCTCCACACCACCGCCTTCTCCCGCGAACGACTCCATCCGAATCGATAGCGAGGAACCTGCCGCCTTCAACTACTCGAAATCGGCTTTTCGATTTTGGTCTCCGTCCTCCCCGGCCGATCAGCCGATCCGCGGCGTGATCCTTCTTTTTGCCGGACTCGAAGGGGATGGCAGGCCCATAGCGGACGACAAACGGTGGCAGCTTCTCGCCACCAAATATCATCTGGCGCTTCTGGGTATCTTTGTCCAGAAGGCAGGGGCCGGGCCGTCCTACGAGCATATCGATAAAGGAACCGGAGCGCTTTTGTTGAGGGTCCTGCACAACATGGCGGGAAAAACCGGCCATCCCGAAGTGGAGAACGCCCCTCTGCTCATCTACGGAGCCCCCGGCTCAGGGATGACTTGCTATAATTTTGCGGTGACTTATCCGGAGCGCATTCTCGCGTTCCTTGTCAATTTTGCCTACGGTTGCGACCCCATTCCGCAGCGCGATTCGGTGCAGGATGCCCCGGCCCTCTTTTTCATCCCCGCAATCGACGAGACCAAAGTCTTCCAGACGATCACCAAGGCGTGGAAGGATGGATGGGATCGCGGTGCGCGCTGGGCCCTGACCGCCGTCCCGAACGACAAGAGGGACGGCGAGGAGTTGGCCGCCCTCGCCCGGGTTTTCTTCGATGAAGCCCTTCCGCTCCGGCTGCCCGCCGACGGGGCGACGTCACTCCAGTCGATCCCGGTCGCGAATGGCTGGGTCGGCAACACGACAACCTTCGCCATCCGCCACGCGGACGCCACCCTCCTCGCCGAGAACGAGGTCTGGTTCCCCGGCCAGAAATCGGCCGAAGCATGGAGGAAACACTTCACCGAGGCGAGTCCCGCAGCCCAGGCCCAAGCCGCAGCCGCGGACGAAGTGCCCGCCGTCCGGGTCGATGTCGAGGAAACCCCCAAAGCCAACTACTCCAAGGCCGCCTTCCGTTTCTGGTCCCCCGTCTATGCCGCCGATCAGCCGATCCGGGGCGTGATCCTGCTCTTTGCCTACAACGAAGGCGATGGACGAAACATCGTGGACTGGAAACTGTGGCAACGGCTCGCCGTCAAACATCATCTGGCGCTCCTGGGGACCTACATTCAAAGCGCCAAGCCCCAAAGCTATTCCAACATCAGGGCGGGGAGCGGGGACCTCCTCCTGCAGGTGCTCCGCGACGTCGCCGCCCAAACTTCCCGTCCCGAAATCGAAACCGCTCCGCTCCTTCTTTACGGCGGCGCAGGGGGCGGGGGAGAAATCTGCTACAACTTTGCCATGAGTTACCCCAACCGCGTTCTGGCTTTCATCGTCCATCGCGGAGCCACCTACACCGCCGATACGCCTTCCGAGGGGGTCAGGAATATTCCCGCCATCTTCATCGTCCGTGAAAACGAGGCGACGAGGGTATTGCAGAATACGGTCGCCGTCTGGAAAGCGGGGGCGAGTCGGGGGGCCCTTTGGACCCAGGCCGTGGGCCCGGCCGCCCGATGCAATGACGGCGAAGTCAGCGACCTCAGCCAGTCCTTCTTCGACGAGGTGATTCCGCTGCGTCTTCCCGCGGCGGGACAAACCCAGCTGAACCCCGTGGACTACACCAAGGGTCTCATCGGCAACCTGACGAGGCACGACGTCCGCTATTCCGACGGCACTTCCCTTGCGGATGACGACGTCTGGCTCCCCGGCCCCCAATCGGCACGGGCCTGGAGAAAGTTCGTCGTCGGGAAAGAGGAGCCTTTCCAATTTTATTGAGGAGACCGGACGCGTAACGGCTTCCGCTGGGGATGACGCCCTCCAGGGAGGCACAGAGGGGGCTCATTTTTAAAGTGTGGTGGAGGGCGGGTGAATCGGCTATAAGTCCGGATGCAGAAGAAATTGTTCTCCGAACTCGGCCTTTCCCCCGAAGTCCTTAAGGCCGTGGCCCAGATGGGCTATGAGGAGGCCACCCACATTCAGTCCCAGGCGATCCCCCCCCTCCTGACGGGGTCGGACATCGTAGGGCAGTCCCAGACCGGTTCCGGCAAGACCGCCGCCTTCGCCCTCCCGGCGATCGAGTGCGTCGACGTCGCCATCAAGGCCCCCCAGGTCGTCATCCTCTGCCCGACGCGGGAACTGGCCGTCCAGGTGGCGGAAGAGGTGGCGAAGCTGGCCGCCTTCAAGAAGGGCGTCCGCGAGCTGCCGATCTACGGCGGCCAATCGTACGAGCGCCAGTTCCGGGGCCTCCAGAACGGGGCACAGATCGTCATCGGCACCCCGGGCCGGGTCATGGACCACCTGGATCGCGGCACGCTGAAGATGGACCAGATCAAGATGGTCATCCTCGACGAGGCCGACCGGATGCTCGACATGGGCTTCATCGACGACATCCGCATCATCCTGGGCAAGGCCCCGGCCCAGCGGCAGACGGTCTTCTTCTCCGCCACGATGCCGAAGCCGATCCAGACCCTGATCAAGACCTTCACCCGGAACCCGGTCAACATCGCCATCGAGGCTCAGGCCCGGACGATGCCCGCCATCGACCAGGTCTACTACGAGGTCGATCGGCGCGCGAAGGTCGATGTCCTCTGCCGCCTCATCGACCTCCACGACATCAAGCTGGGCATCATCTTCTGCGCGACGAAGATGATGGTCGACGACTTGACGGAGCACCTGATCGCCCGCGGCTACGGGGCCGACAAGATGCACGGGGACATGACCCAGGCGATGCGCGAGCGGGTCATCGGCAAGTTCCGGCGCGGCGGCCTGGAATTCCTCGTCGCCACCGACGTGGCGGTTTCCCCGACGATCGCCGGCACGGCCGCTGGCCAGGCGGTGACCGATCAGGCAACCATTACACCGTTCTCCAAGGTCACGATCGCCGACGCCAATGCCGGGCAGACCGAGACAGTAACGGTCACCCTGTCGGCGGCTGCGAACGGCACGCTGTCGAACCTCGGCGGCGGCAGTTACAACGCCGGCGTCTACACCGCCTCCGGCACCGCCGCCGCGGTCACCGCCGCGCTCGACGGCCTGGTGTTCACGCCAACCGCCAAGCAGGTCGCGCCGGGCAGCAGCGTCACCACCATTTTCACCATCAAGGACACCGATACGGCGGGCGGCACCGCCACCGACAGCACCAC
>CAISZB010000055.1 GCA_903889845.1 uncultured Verrucomicrobium sp.
GATGGACGTCGGCATGCCGGGGATGGACGGACTGACATTAACCCGAAAACTGAAAGCGGAGAACCGGTTCCGTCACATCCCGGTCATCGCCCTGACCGCCTTTGCCATGAAGGGGGACGAGGCGACGGCCTACGAGGCGGGGTGCAACGGGTATATCGTGAAGCCGATCAACACGCGCACGTTCGCCGAACAGGTGCTATCCTATTTGAAGCCGGCCGAAAAATCCGAGGGTGGGGGAGAACCAACACGCGGAGAATGAGATGAAGATCCTGATTGTGGAAAACAGAGAACCCGACGCGAAGCTGCTCCGTTCCGTGCTGGAACGGGGGGGACACCAGGTATCGAGCGTCGCCAGTGCCGAACAGGCGGTGCGGGTGCTGGAGGAGCTCGAAGCTCCGGCGCTGATCGTGACCGACCTCGACCTGCCCGAAATGGACGGGCAGGAGATGGCGCGGCGGCTGAAGCGGGAACCCCGGACGGCCCGGATCCCCGTCGTCGCCGTCACCGCCTATCCCGACAACTTCGCCGTCCGCCACGGGGACCTCGGCGAATTCGCCGCCTACGTGGTGAAGCCGATCAACACGCGCTCCTTCGCCCAGTTTGTCGCCGAGGTCTATTCCCGCTGCGCGAACTGATCAATGCGGCGAACGCCGCGCCTTCCGCTGGGCGGCCCGGTACGCCTTCGGGGTCTTTCCGGAGAAGCGGAGGAAGGCGCGGGAGAAGTAGTTGCTGTCGGTGAAGCCGCAGCCCTGGGCCGTCTCGGAGATCGACTCGTCGGAGGCCGGATCGGCCAGCCGCTCCGCGGCCCGCGTGAGCCGCGACTTCGCCACGTAGGCGTGCGGGGAGGTCCCCGTCGCGGCGCGGAAGGCGCGATGGAAGGTCCGCTCCGACATGCCCGCCCGCGCCGCCAGGTCGGCCAGCCGGATCGGCTGGGCCAGATTCGCCTCGATCCAGCTCAGCACCCGCCCCAACCGGACGTGGAGCCGGGGGGGCGCCGTCCCCGAACCCGACGGGGAGGCCGGGGCCTCCCCCCTCCCCCGCGTTTGCCCGTATTTGCGGGAAAGCATGTCGACGATGAGCGCCAGGTAGGCCTCCTCCAGCAGGCGACTGCGGGTCCGGGTCCGGACGCCGAAGGGCTTCTCCCCCTCCTCGATCCGCGTCGCCCATTCCTCGATCTGCTCCAGTTCCCGGGGGGAGAGGCGGACGCGCTGCGTGAACCCCCCGGCACCCCGCTCCTTGCCCCGCGCGGCGGGGCCCAGGCGGAAGAGGGCATGGTAGCCGGGCCGATGCGCCAGCTCCCGGCCGAACCGGGCCAGGGCGTCGTCCCGGATCAGGATGTTCAGCAGGTTGAGGCCCTGCGGCTCCTCGTAACCGTGGGCGCGGTGGGGATCGAGGAAGAGGACGTCCCCCGCCTCCAGCCGGTGCCGGAAACCGCCCGTGACATGGATGCCGCCGCCGGAGAGGACGACGGCGATCTCGAAGAACTCGTGCCGGTGCTGCCCCATCGGGAATTGGCGCGGGGTGCGGGAGATCGAGATGCGGGCCCGCCGGTCGGAAAAGTAGTCCCGCCGGGTGAGAGTGAGGATGCGGCGCGGCACAGTGGCGAAATTATGCTAAAATCCGGCAGGATTTTCAAGGAATCCCGGAGCCGCTTCCGGCACTCTGGAAGGACAACCCCACCAACCGATGTCCCACTTCCTCTCCTCCCCCTCCGCTCAGAACCCTGAAGCCCGCGTGACGGGCGCCCTCGACTCCTTCCGCATCGAGACGCCGAGCTGGGGCTACGCCGACACCGGCACCCGCTTCGGCAAGTACCTCCAGGACGCCGCGGCGATCGACCTGGGCGACAAGCTCGCCGGCGCGGGCCAGGCCCACGCCTTCACCGGCTGCTGCCCGACCGTCGCCGTCCACGTCCTCTGGGATTTTAAGCCAGGGCCCGGGGGGGACCCCGCCGCCGTCGCCGCCCTCGCGCGGCAGCACGGCGTCTCCATCGGCGCGATCAACCCGAACCTGTTCCAGGACCAGATGTACAAGTACGGCTCCTTCGGCAACCCGAAGGCCGAGGTCCGGGAGGCCGCCGTCCGGCACGTCGTCGACTCGATCGAACTGGGGAAGAAGATCGGCAGCGACCTCATCTCCCTCTGGTTCGCCGACGGGACGAATTATCCCGGCCAGGACGACATCCGGGGCCGGAAGCGCCGCTTCGAGGAGGCCCTGCGCGCCGCCCACGCCACCCTCGCCCCCTCCCAGACCCTCCTCGTCGAGTACAAGCCCTTCGAGCCCGCCTTCTACCAGACCGACGTCGCCGACTGGGGCATGGCCTACCTCATGGCGAAGAAGGCCGGACCGCAGGCGAAGGTCCTCGTCGATACCGGCCACCACTACGTGGCGCAGAACATCGAACAGATCGTGGCCTGGCTCCTCGACGAAGGGATGCTCGGCGGCTTCCACTTCAACGACCGCCGCTACGCCGACGACGACCTCACCCTCGGCTCCATCGACCCCTACCAGGTCTTCCGCATCTTCCACGAGATCCTCTTCCACGCCTCGGAGACGGGGAAGGACGCCGGGATCTCCTACGTCATCGACCAGTCCCACAACGACAAGCCGAAGATCGAGGCGACGATCCAGACCGTCTGCATCGCGCAGGAGCTCTTCGCCAAGGCCGCCCTCGTCGACCACGGCAAGCTCCGCCTCCTCCAGCGCGAAGAGCGGCAGGTCGAGGCGGAGGAACTGCTCCGCCGGGCCTTCTTCACCGACGTCGTCCCGTGGCTTCACGCCTGGCGGAAGGCGAAGGGCCTCGCGCCGGAGCCGCTGGAGGCCTTCCGCGCCTCGGGGTACGCGGAGCGGGTGGGGAAAGAGCGCGCCGCCCGCCGCAAGGCGCTGGGCCTGGGCAGCGGCGGCGGCTACGCGTAGAGCGTCGCCATCAAGACCGCCCTGCAGTGGGGCGGCAATCTGCCGGCTTCCCTTTCCCCATAAAAAAGCGATCCTTCCTCCCCGATGCAACTGCTCCACGGCCTGGCCACCGGCCAAGTACTCCAGCGCGTTTCCTCCAAAAACAACACCGCCTCGGCCCTCCTCTCCGGCACCGCCGCGACGGAAGGCCCCGTCACGGCCACTCTCCGGGGGCCAGGCAAAAAGCCGCTGCGGGGCTGGAACGGCAAGGCCGTCGGACAGGCGCGGCGGGGAACCTTCAAGGCCCTGCTGCAGGGCGTCCCCAGCGGCGGTCCCTACCGGCTCGAACTGCGTTCGGGAAAACAGACCGCCGTCGTCCCCTCCTTCTTCGTCGGGGACGTCTGGCTGCTGGCAGGCCAGAGCAACATGGAGGGCTGCGGGCACCGATCCGGCGCGGCCAAGCCCCATCCCCTGATCCGCGCCTTCTCCCTGCGCCGCGAATGGCGCGCAGCGAGCGAGCCGCTCCACATCCTGGCGGAGTCCCCCGACTCCTGCCACACCGCGCGCACCTGCTCTCCCGAAGAAAGCGAAGCCCTGCGGCGCACTGCCGTGAAGGGGACGGGACCGGGCCTCCACTTCGCCCGGGAGATGCTGCGCCGCACCGGCGTCCCCCAGGGCCTGATCTGCACCGCCCACGGCGGCACCTCCATGACCCAGTGGGACCCCGCCAAAAAAACCGAAGGCGGGGCCTCCCTCTACGGCTCGATGCTCCTCTCCGTCCGCGCCACCGGACAACCCGTCGCCGGAGTCCTTTGGTACCAGGGGGAAAGCGACACCGGCATCGCCGACGCCCCCCTTTACCGGGACCGGATGCGCCGCCTCGTCTCCGCCTCCCGCAAGGACCTGAAGCAGGCCGGGCTCCCCTGGATTGTCGTCCAGATCGGGCGCGTCTTCGGCTCCCGCAGCGCGGCGGAGAGCGCCGCCTGGAACCAGGTGCAGGAGGAGCAGCGCCTCCTGCCCGGCCACATCGCCCGCCTCGAAACCGTCGCCATCATCGACCTCCCTCTCGACGACCACATCCACATCGGTGCCGCAGGCCATCCCCGCCTAGGGGTACGCCTGGCCCGGGCTGCGGACCGGCTGGTCCACGGCTCCCGTGGCGAAGCCCGCCCGCCCCGACCGAAGTCGATCGGCGAGCCTTACTTTGACAAAAGCTCCGCCGGGATCGTCCTCGACGTCACCTTCGACGATGTCGTCGGGGGCCTCCGCTCCCACGGGGAACCCCAGGGCTTCGCCCTCGTCCATCCGGAAGGACAGAAGATCGACGACCTCTTCAAGGTCACCCTCCACGGGGCCACGGCCCGGCTCCATCTTCGGACCACGCCCCTCTCCGGCACCGCCCTCTCCTACGGCCACGGCGTGACGCCGGTCTGCAACATCACGGATGGGCGAGACCTCTCCCTCCCCGTCTTCGGCCCCCTTCCCATCGGGAAACCCTGCGCCGACCTCCCCTTCGTCGTCCGCTGGAAAAAGAGTCCCGTCCTCCCCGCCTCCGTCCCCCTGGACAAAGTCACCCCGCCCGACCTCGACGCCCCCGGGAGCGAAGCCGTGATCCAGGAATATGCCGACTCCTTGCTCGAAGGCTTCATCGACGAGCACCTCGTCTGGCAGGGAAAGAGCGGCCAGGCCCACTTCGCCGCCAAGATCGACCTGCCCGAGCCGATGCGCCTCGCGGCCCTCATGGGCTACGACGGCCCTTTCCGGCTCTGGATCGACGGGAAGCCCTTCTTCACCGACCTGCAGGGGACCAACCCGTGCATCCCCGACGAAAGCCGGAAAGCCGTCCGCCTCGACCGGGGCCCCCACACCCTCCACGTCGCCCTCGACCTGAACAACGGGAGGGCCTGGGGCTTCTTCCTCCGCTTCCGCCGCCTCGACGTCACCCCCGCCCAAATCAGATCGAAAGACTATCCGAAGCCGCTCTATTCCGTCTGATTCATTGTCGGCGCCCCCCTGCGGGGTGCTTCAAAATCGCGCAAACGCTCCCTTGTCTAATCGGGCGGTGGTCTCTAAATAGGAGCATCGCCCCCTATTTCTATGGCTGAACCGACCCCCTCCATCGCCTCCCTCCTCTCCCGGACCCAGATCGGCTTCGCCTTCACCGTCGTCCTGCTGAGCGGGATCGTCTTCGGCGGGGCGCAGGTCTTCCGGCTCGTCTCCGGCGGGCAGGAGGGCGCCGCCTTCGTCGCCCACGCGGAAGCCGCCGCGTTGGCCGGCAGCGTCTCCGCCGCCGATGCCGACCGGATCCAGACCGACC
>CAISZB010000056.1 GCA_903889845.1 uncultured Verrucomicrobium sp.
CCCTATCTGGGCATGGGCATCGTCACCCTCGCCACCCTCCTGGCCGCCGGGTTCCAGGCCGGGGGCGGGATTCGGCTGGCCCTCCTCGCCGCCGCCGTCATCGCCCTCGTCCAACTCGGCGAAGGGACCCTCGTCTCCCCCCGCGTCATGGGGGAGAAAACCGGCCTCGGCCCCGTCACCGTCGTCCTCTCCATCCTCTTCTGGTCGACCCTGCTGGGAGGCTTGCTTGGCGCGATTTTGGCGGTACCCTTGACGGCGACATTGAAAGTCCTCCTCGTCCGCTACGCCCTCGTCGTTCCCGCCTCTCCCGATCGCAAAAGTCCGTGAAAGTCCGTGAAAATTAGCCTCCTCGCCCAAACCCTTTCCTACATCCGGGGCGGCGGCCACTTCTGGGTCTACCTGAACTGGGCCCTCGGCCTCCGCTCCTGCGGCTGCGAGGTCGCCTGGATCGAGACCGTCGATCCGAAGCTCACCCCCGAGGACCTCGCCGCCCGCGTCGAGAACCTCCGCGCCTTCCTCCGCCCCCACGGCCTCGACCAGGCGATCGTCCTCGCCCCCCTGGAAGGGCACCCCCTCCCCGAACCCCTCGCCCCCCTCGCCCTCACCCCGGCCCGCGCCGCCGAGGCCGACCTCCTCCTCAACTTCCGCTACGGCCTCCCCGTCGCCGTCCTCTCCCTCTTCCGCAAGACCGCCCTCATCGACATCGACCCCGGCCTCCTCCAGGTCTGGGTCTCCGGCGGGCAGATGTTCCTCCCGCCCCACGACCTCTACTTCACCACCGGGGAAAACCTCGGGGCCCCCGGCGGCATCGCCCCCGACCTCGGCCTCACCTGGCACTCCATCCACCCCTGCGTCGCCCTCGAACTCTGGAACGTCACCCCTCCTTCCTCCATCGATTCCCCCTTCACCACCGTCTCCCACTGGCAGGCCCACGAATACGTCATCGAGCCCAGCGGCTACTGGTACGACAACAGCAAGCGGGCCGGCTTCCTCCCCTACTTCGAGCTGCCGCAAAAAGTGAAGCCGGGGTCCCCCCCTCTTGAGCTCGCCCTCTGCCTGAGCGACACCGACCCCTCCGACCTCGCCGACCGGGACGCCCTGCTGAAAAACGGCTGGCGGTTGCGCCACTCCTACGACGTCGCCGGGACCCCCGACGACTACCATCGCTACATCCAGGACTCCTACGGGGAATTCAGCGCCGCGAAGCCCTCCTGCGCCCGCTTCGCCCTCGCCTGGATCAGCGACCGCAGCCTCTGCTACCTCGCCAGCGGGAAGCCCGTCGTCGTCAGCCACAGCGGCCCCAGCCTCTACCTGCCGGAGAACGAGGGCCTGTGGCGCGTCCGCGACGCCGACGAGGCCGCCCGCGCCATCGAGGCCATCGCCGCCGATTACCCCCGCCAGTGCGCCCTCGCCCGGCAGCTCGCCGAGACCTACTTCGACGCCCGGAACATCGCCCTGCGCGTCCTGGAGATCGCCTTCCCATGACCCGCGACATCGTCGTCCTGGGGCACCACAAGATCGGCCCGATTCCCCCCGACGGCTGGAAGAGTTGGTACTACGTCCCGGAAGCCGCCTTCGCCGCCCAGCTCCGCCTCCTCAAGGACCGGGGCTACACCTTCCTCACCCTCGCCGCCTTCCTCGACGGCCTCGACAACCCGGAGACCTTCCCCGCGAAGGGCGTCCTCGTCACCTTCGACGACGCCTACCGCTCCCTCCTCCGCCACGCCC
>CAISZB010000057.1 GCA_903889845.1 uncultured Verrucomicrobium sp.
GGCTACATCCTTGACTCCAATACCTGCTTCCCCTCCAATGTCCCCAACGGGGTGTCACACTATTGGACCGCCACGTGTCTCAGTTTTGGACCGCCCTACGCACCCGCCAGTTCTTCTTTTGCCGAAACGACCAACTCACGGCCCACGTCGCACCCCGCCTTGGCCCGGCAATCCCGGCACGCGGCCAGGGAGGCGATGCGGGGGGCATCCTGGGCGCTTGCCGCCCGGTAGAGATCCCGAACTTCGAAGTAAGCGCGAGCGATATCGTCGGGGCGGTAGACGGTCAGGTGGACTTGTTCATCCCGAGGAAGACGGGGCTGGATGATCCCGGCGTAGACTTCCCCCGCCTCCGGGTGCCGGAGAAACGCGCCGATGGCATAGCCGCGTAGTTGGAGGTTTGCCTCGGCCCGCTCGACGGGATTGAGGCCGAATTTGTAATCGACGATCACCAGGACGCGGGCCTCGGGATACCAACGGAGGTAGTCGATGTGCCCGGGGACGCGGTTTCCGTCGACCTCGATGAAGACCTCAACCTCGAAGAAGGCGACGAAATCGGCACGAGCAAGCCCTTGCTCGGCCTCGATGGAGGCCAGCATTTCGTCGCGTAGGGTGTCCGCCCGCTCGCAGATCAGCCGGTCGGCGTCGGAGACGCCCTGCCAGCGATCTTCGGTATGGAGGTGGGCCATGATGTCGTGAAGACGAATCCCCATGCCGGAATCAGCGGTGTGGACCTCCGGCAAGGCCGTCTCGGCGGCGGCACTGCCAGGGCAGAGCTTCCGCCTGTGCAAAGACGAACACGAAATAGCGGCGCGGATCATTGGGCCTCCTGGGTGGGGGCCGGTTCCTCCAGACCTTCTGCCGCTTCGGACAGAGCTTCGCCGAATCCGGTGCCATCCTCCTCGGGAAGAACGGGCTTGGCGGCGGCAAACCGCTCTTGTTCCGTCAGCGGCTCGTCGTCTTTCTCGATCTTCTCCCGCAGCTCGGGGGAGAGGGGCAGCCACTTGGAATGGCGTCGGAAGACGGTTTTCTTCGCCATTTCCGGGAAATCGGTGACCCACGGGCCGTTGTCCTTGGCGCGGCTACGCGTTCGCACCGTTTCGACCTCTTCGATCCCCATGACATCGAAATCGACCGAGCCGTCCTTCAGCTCCACGAAGGAATAGACCTCGACGATCTTCCCCCGCCCATCGCGGGCGTGCTTGTGTTTCAGGAAGGCGCCGCTGCCGAACTGGTAGTCGAAGACGTCGTTCTCGCAGACAATGTCGGCCCGGAGATAGGAAACCTCCCCGGAGCGGCGGATCAGCTCGGCCAATCCTTTGTAATCGACGATCAGGGTGCAGACGACGACGCCCCGCTTCCGATCCTCGAAAGGGATCAGGTGAGCACGGCGGCCATCGGCCTCCAGTCCGAGCGCGGAAAGATCGAGGAGGCACTGGAAGAAGCTCTCCGGGGTGCATTGGGCGAGCTTCGGATTCCGGTTCATCGCCGTCAGGGCGGTGCGGATGAACCGATCCGGGGTGAGGTGCCGGGGAAGGGCGAGGGCAACCTGCTTTTTGAATTCCTCGCCGAGGAGGAGGTCTTTAATCGTCCGCTTGGCCGGACGGGGAGCGATGACGGTGGTCATGGTCAGTTGTTTTGGTGGGGGAGTGGGGTGGTATCGAGGTCGATGAAAGGGGGTTGCTTGAGCTTTTGGAGAAGGGCCTCGCCCTGAACTTCGACGAAGCCGGTGAGGACGGCGGACATGGCCTTCTTCGGGGGGAGGTGGCTTTTGTCGGCGAGGCCCGCGAAATAGAGCAGGACGCCGACCGGGATCTCCACGGTCACTGGGACGAGGACTTTCATTGGTCTTTGGGCGTGAGGAAGGGAAGCACCTTTTGAAGCTGCCTCAGCCCTCCTTTCCGGTACTGAGTGACAAACTGCTCGATCAGCCGCCGATGTACCGAACCGGGGTTCAGGTCGTGCTTGCGGCAGATCGCGTCGAACTCGGCCTTCAGGGTTTCCGACAGCCGGACGTTCATTCTTACATTCAGCTTTTCTCCTCGCTGGAGAGGATCGGGACGGGTCCGGCTCATGGGAACAAGCCTAAAAACGAGAAGCCCCTCCAACAACGGAATTGTCGTCTGACACGCGTCAGACAAAACCGTTGAATGGACACCTGAATAAGATAGGGTGGAAACATGACGACAACCCGTCCCGTCAGCTTCCGCTGCCCGCTCCCCTTTTGGGCACAAATTAAAAAGCATCGCTTGAACCGAACCGAAGGCCTCGTTCGGCTACTTCGGAGGGGTCTCGAATTGGAAGAAGTCATCGAGGGACTCGGGAAGGATCTCGACGAGTTGGCCGAGGTCATCGGGTACGATCGTGTCACCGTAATCCGGGAATGCGTCCGGGGGATGATCGAACTCGTGAAGGCCGCCGAAGGCGAAGCCGTCACACCTCTTCTTTTGGAGGAATACGCAGTGGGGCTAAAGCGCCAAGCGGCGGAGATGCGCTTGAAAGCTCCCGTAGGAGAGCCGAAAAAAAATCAAAAGATCTCGGCCCTCGAAGACCGGGCGGAAAGGCTCAAGCGCCCGCTCGTTCGCTTGGCTCGGTAGGAACGTCAGCCTTTGAGCCGTTTCCGGCGGAGGCTGACCTCTTCGACGATCAGCGGGGTCACGGTGACGAGCGGAAGGTCGCTCTCGGGGGCATGGAGCATTTCCATGATGCCTTCGACGCATTGCCGAATGACGGTGTCTTCGGACCGCTGGAGCAATCCGGCCAAGTCGTGAATCTGGGCGCGGAGGGGGTTGGGAAACTGCTCCTGGGCCTTGATCCCTGCGCGGAGCAGGGCGACGAGGGCTTTCGATTGGTCGGCATATTCCCCCCGATCGAGCCTGATCTGAACCGCTGCCTGGATATCGCTTGGGCACCAGAAGCCCGCTTTGGTTTTGGATGTGTTCATAAGCTCCCCTCGTGTCATGGATGATTACTCTGATAAGAGAGTAAATCCACTCAAAAAGACGGCATCGTCAGGCTATGTCTCGCCGCTCCCCGTCGGGGAAAGTCTCCGACCGACGCCTCAATTTTCTTGGAAAGCAGATCCGCCGTCTCAGGAACGAGAAGGATCTCAGCCTGGTGCAATTGGCTGCCCGGTGCGAAGTGCTGGGCTGGGAGGTGAGCCATAACACGCTCGGAAAGATCGAGGCGGGTGCCCGGTCGATTTACGATCTCGAGGTGTGGGTGCTGGCGAAGGCCCTCCGCGTGGCGACCGACGCTCTTTATCCTCGGTCGATCAGCCCCGAAACGGTGGCGAAATCGAAGCGGCCTTTGAAGCGGAAGCGCGTCTGATTCGTCCGCCAGGGCTTCTATTTTTTCTTCGAGAGCTGTTCGAGGTATTCCCGGACGGCTTCGCGGAGATGGAACGCTTCGCTCTCGCCGCTGGCGATCACGAGATGGTTCCAGGCGTCCTTCATCTGCCGGGTGACGCGGGCGCGTAGGACGAAGTCTTTCTTTTGTTTGCGGGTTTGCATGGGTAGTGGAAAAGATGCCGCCTCGGGAGAGGAAGAAAAGGTTCGGCATCGTACCATCGTAGCGAATCTGTCCGAGGCCAAACACCTGATCGAAATCTGGTGTGCTTCGGTTCGTTCAAATCCCTTCGTGGCGTAAAAGGCTGGCTCGCCTTCTGTGCCCGAGATAGGTTTCGGCATGAGCCTTTCCCTGCTGACGACGGCCCACCTGAAGAAGGTGGCGAAAC
>CAISZB010000058.1 GCA_903889845.1 uncultured Verrucomicrobium sp.
CACCCGCCGACGCACTCGCGTCCACAAGTCCATCTCCATGTACATCCTTTCTTTTTATAGGATGTCTCACTTTTCGACCGCCCCGCTCACTGTCTCATTTTTCGACCGCCTTTTATACTTGACGGAAGATACGGCCCGCACTGCCCGGGAAATCACCGCCGTCCTCTCCGATTACATGTATCGGAGGGATTGGATTTCCGAGAAGAAGTGGATCGAGCCGAAGATGGTTGAGCCGTAGGCGATGGGGAACGTTCCGAAGTTTGTGAAAGCGGTTGGAATCCTATCTGGGATGAGCTACAAAAAGACATGCAGTATTTGACCGCCACAGGGCGTCTTTGGTTGGCACGGCTTGTTTCCTTGGCTCTCTTTTCCCTGCTATTTGCCGGTTTCACGAATTTTGGAGCATTGTTGCGTCGGGATAAGGCGGCCGATATATGGCAAGATCCCCGTTATGCTTCCGTGCTCCAGGAAATCCAGAGCAACAATCTTAAGATTTCCAAGATCAATGTCGCGCTGACTCCAAACCATGAGAAGACATTTGCGATGACATTCTTTGGCCTCTTTTTGGCCGATGCCCTTATTGTTGGGGCGTATTCGCTGATTTATATTTTTGTCTCTCCCCTCATTTTGAAGAAGCCCGATGACTCGACGTTGTGACCCAGGCTTTATGATCCCGTAGGGATCAAAGCTGGTAGCCGGTGGTTGAGGCCGTAGGCCGACACCACCGGAAATAGGTGCAGGAATGGATTCGACCCCGGCAGGGGTCGCAGAGGGATGGAGCTTGCCTCTTCGAAGGACGCCCCGGTGGGGATCGGTCCGGGAGAGACGTCGATTGCGGGGCGCGATTTATGTTTCGCTTTATACCGGTGGTGTCGGCCTACGGCCTCAACCACCGGCTACCGGCTGGCACCCCTCCGGGGTGAGGATCGATCCCGATCAGACCCCGATATCCTCATTCCACAGCGTCGGTTCTTCGGCGATGAATTTCTCCATCAGCTCGATGCAGGTGGGGTCGTTGACGATCTCGACGGTGACGCCTTGGCTGCGGACGTAGGCTTCGGGGCCTTGGAAGGTCTTGTTCTCGCCGACGACGATCTTCGGGATGCCGTAGAGGAGGGCGGCGCCGCTGCACATGGGGCAGGGGGAGAGGGTGGAATAGAGGACGCATTCCCGGTAAATCTTGCCCGGCAGTCGTCCGGCGTTTTCCAGGCAGTTCATCTCGGCGTGGTGGATGACGCTGCCGTGCTGGACGCGCTGGTTGTGGCCGCGGCCGATGATCTGGCCGTTGTGGACGAGGACGGAACCGATGGGGATGCCGCCTGCGGCGCGCCCTTTGCGGGCTTCCTCGATGGCGGCTTCCAGGAAGAGGTCGGACATCGTACAACGATTATCTAGATCTTCCAAATTGGCACGTCTTCTTTCATTCGGTCGATTAACAGTTTGGCGAATGAAAAGGCCTCGGCGCGGTGGCTGGCCTCGACGCGGACGTGGAGGGAGGGGCTGCCTGCCGGGACGGGGCCGAGGCGGTGCTGGAAGGTGATGGCGTGGCAGGGATGGTCCTTTTCCAGTTCGGCGCAGATGCGGCGCAGTTCCTTTTCTGCCATGGGGAGGTAGGCCTCGTAATCGAGGCCGGGGATCGCTGCCCCGCCCTCGGTTCCCCGGACGACGCCGTAAAAATCGACGATGGCTCCGATTTCGCTTCCCGGGGCGAGGGG
>CAISZB010000059.1 GCA_903889845.1 uncultured Verrucomicrobium sp.
ATCCGGAGGCGCCGGGAAAGAGGAACGATCCCGGAGGGATCGAAGCCGGTAGCCGGTGGTTGAGGGGCGGAAAGCCCCGACACCACCGGAATCAGGATGGTCAAGGATTTCGACCCCGGCAGGGGTCGCAGCCGCTTTTCGAAGTGCGCCCCGGCGCGGCCCAGGAAAAAGCCATCTCGGTTCCGGGGCGAATTTTTCTTCCCTTCAATCCGGTGGTGTCGCCGCGTTGCGGCTCAACCACCGGCTACCGGCTGGCACCCCTTGCGGGGTGCTTTCCAGAAACTACTTCGTGATGACGCCGGGGGCGACGCGGCGGTTCTTCGAGTAGGCGTCCTCGGTTGTCCCGTCGACGGCGGGCTTTTCCGACCCGTAGGAGATCGTGAAGAGGCTCCCGGCGGGGACGCCGAGGCCGACGAGGTACTCGCGGACGGTCTGCGCGCGGCGCTCGCCCAGGCCGCGGTTGTATTCGGGCGTGCCGCGGACGTCGGCGTGGCCGGCCAGCATCAGCCGCTTGCCGTCGTGGCTCTTCAGCCAGTCGGCGATCTGCTGGAGCTTGCCTCGCTCGCTCGACTTGATGACGGTGCTGTCATAGTCGAAGTAGATCGTCTGGGCGGAGAGGACGGAGTAGTCGACGTCGGTCTCCGGGTTCACCCCGGCGGGGCGGGCATTGGCGGAAAGGCCGTCGGGATTGATCGCGTCGGCGGAAGTCGCGTCGGGATTCGGCAGGTCGCCGATGTCCCCGCTGCCGGCATGCTTTTTGGAGGGATTGGCACAGCCGCCGAGGACGAGGGCCGCCCCGAGGGCGACCACGGCGAGCTGGGAAAGAGAGAGAATCTTCATTGTTTTGAACGAGTTGGATTGGATATTACGTTTTTTCTGAAAAATGTACAGAGGAATTTTTTCAAGACCCTCGCCTAATGGGCGATCGCCGGTTCGCTGCACCGGGAGAGGCCGAGGGCCAGGGGGGCGGTCCGCCCCGTCACGGTATCGAGGATGTAGAGGTCGCCGCCCCGGGCGTAGACCAGGTGGCGGGAATTCGTCGTCCAGGTCGGGTTCTGTCCGCCCGCCGTCGTGACGAGGGTGGAGCGGCCCGTGGAGAGGTCGTAGACCCCGATCTGGAACTGGCCCGCCGCGCGTCCGGTGAAGGCGATCTTCGTCCCGTCCGGGGACCAGTCGGGCTCGGCGCTGTAGGAGACGTTCGTCACGAGGCGCGTCGGCGCCCCGCCGCCCGCGGGGGCGGTGTAGAGCTGGACGCTGCCCCGCTCGTCGGAGTTGTAGACGATCCGGGAACCGTCGGGGGCCCAGCTCGCGGAGGTCGCCGTCCCGCCGCCGCTCGTCAGCCGCGAGGCCGCGCCGCCGCCCGAGGGAATCGTGTAGATTTGCGGGGAGCCGTCCTTGCTGAGGGTGAGGGCCAGGCGGCTGCCGTCGGGGGAGAAGGCGGGGCCGGTGTTGATGCCGGGGAAACAGGCGACGCGGAGGCGCTGGTTCGATGCCAGGGTGATGACGTAGGCGTCGGGATAGCCCTGCAGGTAGGAGGTGTAGGCGATCTTCCCGCCGTCGTGGCTCCACTGGGGCCGGGAGGAGAGGGTGTGGTCGTTCGTCAGCCGCTTCCCGCCCGCGCCGTCGACGCCGATGGTGTAGAGCTCCTTCGCGCCGCCCTGGGCCGAGATGAGGGCGAGGCGGTTCGTCGAAAACCCCTTCACGTGGGTCAGCGCGTAGAGGACCTCGTCGGAGAAGAGGTGGGCCGCC
>CAISZB010000060.1 GCA_903889845.1 uncultured Verrucomicrobium sp.
CCACTATCCGGTGGAGAAGATCGCCCCCGGCATCATCGCCCGCCGCTCCGTCAGTCAGCCCGTCCAGACCGGCATCATGGCCATCGACGCGATGATCCCCATCGGCCGCGGCCAGCGCGAGCTGATCATCGGCGACCGCGCCACCGGCAAGACCTCCATCGCCATCGACACGATCATCAACCAGGCGAACATCAACAAGGTCCAGGCGGGGAAGCCCGGCTTCCGCCCCATCTACTCGATCTACGTCTCCATCGGCCAGAAGAACGCGAACCTGGCCCGCGTCATCGAAGTCCTGACGAAGGCCGGGGCGATGGAATACACGATCCTGGTCAACGCCGCCGCCGCCGACAGCGCCACCAGCCAGTATATCGCCCCCTTCTCCGGCGCCGCGATCGGCGAATGGTTCATGGATAACGGGATGGACGCCCTGATCGTCTTCGACGACCTTTCCAAGCACGCCGTCGCCTACCGGCAGGTCTCCCTCGTCCTGAAGCGCCCCTCGGGCCGCGAAGCCTACCCGGGCGACGTCTTCTACCTCCACTCCCGCCTCCTGGAGCGCTCCGCGCGCCTCAGCGAGAAAGCGGGCGACGGCAGCCTCACCGCCCTCCCGATCATCGAGACCCAGGCGGGCGACGTCTCTGCCTACATCCCGACGAACGTCATCTCCATCACCGACGGCCAGATTTACCTCGAAACCGATCTCTTCAACCAGGGCATCCGCCCCGCCGTCTCCGTCGGCCTCTCCGTCTCCCGCGTCGGTTCCGCCGCGCAGATCAAGGCGACGAAGCAGGTGGCCGGAAAGATCAAGCTCGACCTCGCCCAGTATCGGGAGTTGGCCGCCTTCGCGCAGTTCGGCTCCGACCTCGACGCGGCGACGAAGGCGAAGCTCGACCGCGGCGCCCGCGTCGTCGAGATCTTCAAGCAGCCCGCCTACAGCCCCATCGCCATCGAGGTCCAGGTCTCGATCCTCTGGGCGGTCCAGAACAACTACTTCGACAAGGTCCCGGTCGACAAGGTCCACGACTTCCGCTCGAAGTTCGTCGAGGCCCTGACGCTGCGCCGGGAGGCGCTCCTCGCCGCCCTGCGGGACAAGAACGCGATCACCGACGAGATCGCCGCCCAGCTCAAGACCTTCGCCGACGCCTTCGCCGCCGGGTACGCCGCCTAAGCCGACAGCCAAGCGAAACGGAGAACCCAAGCTTAATAAGCTAAGAAAAAGGCCATGGCCAACACGCGCGACATCCGCCGGCGGATCAAGTCGGTCAAGAACACCGCCCAGATCACGAAGGCGATGCAGATGGTGGCGGCGACGAAGATGCGTCGCGCCCAGGCGCGCGCCGTCGCCGGGCGCCCCTACGCCGCCCTCATCGGGAAGGTCGCCTCGCGCATCCGTCCCGAGGTCGTCGACGCCGGGCATCCCCTCCTGGAGACGAAGCCTGTCAAGAAGCGCCTGATCCTCGTCGTCGGCACCGACCGGGGCCTCTGCGGCGGCCTCAACACGAATCTCTTCCGCGAGATCCACACCCGCGACCGCGCGGAGAACCTCTACGTCGCCATCGGACGCAAGGCGAAGGCCTTCCTTCCCCGCCTCCGCGCCTCCGGCGTCCCCACCGGCGGGAAGAACCTGATTGCCGACTTCGAACTGAAGGACAACTTCACCCTCGCCCAGAGCAAGGTCGTCAGCCAGTTCCTCATCGACAAGTTCCTCTCGGGCGAAGTCGATGCGGTCGACATCGTCTACACCCGCTTCGTCACCGCCCTGACCCAGGTGCCGACCGCCTCCGGCCTCGTCCCCGTCTCCGCCGCCGAGGTGCTGGCGAAGACCGCGCCGGAACCCGTTGCCAAGGAGGAAGAGGGCGGCGCCGTCTACCTCTCCGAACCCGAGGCGGGCGAACTGCTCGGCTCCTTCCTCCCCGCCGTCATCCACTTCCGCGTCTATCAGGCGATCCTCGACGCCCGCGCCTCGGAGCACAGCGCCCGGATGGTCGCGATGAAGAACGCGACCGAGAACGCGAAGGAAATCATCAAGGACCTCACCCTCGAATACAACAAGGTCCGGCAGGCCTCGATCACGACGGAACTGCTCGAAATCACCACGGCCCAGCTGGCCCTCGGTTAACACTCCCGGCTCACCCTTTCACGAACACCCCACGAAGCATCCCCCATTATGGCGAATCAAGGCAAAATCGTTCAGATCATCGGACCCGTCGTCGACGTCGAGTTCAGCGGCACGGTCCCCGGGATCTATGAAGCCCTCGAAATCAACTACACCGTCGAAGGCAACACCGCCCCGACGAAGCTGACCCTCGAAACCCAGCAGCACCTCGGCCAGGGCTGGGTCCGCGCCATCGCGATGTCCTCCACGGAAGGCCTGAAGCGCGGCCTCCCTGTCACCGCCACCGGCGCCCCCATCAGCGTCCCCGTCGGCGAGGGCGTCCTGGGCCGCATCTTCAACGTCCTCGGCGAGCCCGTCGACGAGCGCGGGCCGGTCACCTTCACCAAGCGTTACCCCATCCACCGCCAGGCCCCGACCCTCGTCGATCAGGACACCGGCTCGACCATCCTGGAGACCGGCATCAAGGTCATCGACCTCATCTGCCCCTTCACGAAGGGCGGCAAGGTCGGCGCCTTCGGCGGCGCGGGCGTCGGCAAGACCGTCGTCATCATGGAGCTGATCAACAACATCGCGAAGGCCCACGGCGGCTATTCCGTCTTCGCCGGCGTCGGCGAGCGGACCCGCGAAGGCAACGACCTCTACCATGAAATGGCCGACTCCAAGGTCATCAACCTGGAGAAGATCGAGGAATCGAAGGTCGCCCTGGTCTACGGCCAGATGAACGAGCCCCCCGGCGCCCGCCTCCGCGTCGCCCTCTCCGGCCTCGCCATGGCGGAGTATTTCCGCGACGAGAAGAACCAGGACGTCCTCCTCTTCATCGACAACATCTTCCGCTTCTCCCAGGCGGGCGCCGAAGTCTCGGCGCTCCTCGGCCGCACGCCGAGCGCCGTCGGCTACCAGCCGACCCTCGCCTCCGAAATGGGCAACCTCCAGGAGCGAATCACCTCGACGAAGAACGGTTCGATCACCTCCTTCCAGGCGGTCTACGTCCCGGCGGACGACTTGACCGATCCGGCCCCGGCGAACACCTTCGCCCACCTCGATTCGACGATCGTGCTGGAGCGTTCCATCGCCGAGCTGGGCATCTACCCCGCCGTCGATCCGCTCGCCTCGACCTCGAAGGCGCTCTCCCCCGACATCATCGGGGAGGAGCACTACAAGGTCGCCCGCGGCGTCCAGAGCGTGCTGCAGCGCTACAAGGAACTGCAGGACATCATCGCGATCCTGGGCATGGACGAGCTTTCCGAAGAGGACAAGAAGACCGTCTACCGCGCCCGCAAGATCCAGCGCTTCCTCTCGCAGCCCTTCCACGTCGCCGAGGTCTTCACCGGGACGAAGGGGCAGTACGTCCCCGTCGCCGAGACGATCCGCGGCTTCAAGGAAATCCTCGAAGGCAAGCACGACCACCTCTCCGAGGGCGACTTCTACATGAAGGGCGGCATCGACACCGTCACCGCCGCCAAGGAAACGAAGTAATCGGCATAGGAACGTCATGAGCGCCACCCTCCACCTCGATATCGTCACGCCCGACGGGCGCGCCTTCTCGGGGGACGTCGCCTCCGTGACGCTCCCCGGCGCCGAGGGCGACCTCGGCATCCTGCCCCAGCATGCCCCCCTCCTGGCCGCCCTGCGGCCGGGGGAACTGATCTACGTCGCCAACGAGGCCGGGAGCGGTCTGGCCCGCGAGGTCTACCTCGCCGTCGGCACCGGTTTCGCCGAGGTCACGGGGGAGAGCGTCTCCGTCCTCACCGATATGGCCGTCGGCCCCCGCGACATCAACGCCGAGGCCGTCGAGGCCGAGCTGAAGCGTGCCGAGGAATACCTCCGCTCCCATACCCTCGTCGGGGAGGAGCTGGAAGCGACCGAGGTGGCCATCGCCCGGTCCATCGCCCAGCTGCACGTCCTGCGGACGCGCGCGCACGTGGCGTAGGAAGTCAGTCGCGTCCCTTACAGCGTCTCCCCCGGCGCCTTCTTAAACCGCGCGGTGAAATAAAAGAGACTTCCCTTCCCGGGCTCGCTCCGGACGTTGATTTCGCCCTCCATCAGCTCGACGAGGTTCTTCGAGATCGCCAGCCCTAGGCCCGCGCCGCCGTGGGAGCGGGTCGGGGAATCGTCGGCCTGGGAGAAGGGCTTGAAGAGGAGGGGGAAGGCCTCCTGCGCGATGCCGGGGCCGGAGTCCTCGACTTCGAAGTGGAGTCGGACGTAGGTGTCTTCCTCCCGCTCGACGAGGGCGCGGATGATGACGCGGCCCCGCTCGGAGAATTTCACCGCGTTCCCCGCAAGGTTGAGCAGTACCTGCCGCAGCCGCAGGGCGTCCCCGAGGAGGGGGGAGGGGAGCGGCGGGCAGACGAGGAAGAGGGCGAGGTTCTTTTTCGTCGCCGCCGGGGAGAGGGTGGAGACGACTTCGTCGAGGGCGGCGCGGACGTCGAAGGCCTCCTCCGCCATGACGATGCGGCCCGCCTCGCTCTTGGCGAAGTCGAGGATGTCGGTGACGAGGCGCTGGAGGGACTCGCCGCAGTTGGTCATGATGCGGGTGTAGTCGTTCTGCTCGTCGCTGAGGCCGGTCGTCTCCAGCAGGCTGGCGGCGCCCAGGATGCCGTTGAGCGGGGTGCGCAACTCGTGGGTCATCACGGCCAGGAAGGAGGTCTTCGAGCGGTTCGCCACCTCGGCCTCCCGGGCCATCCGGTCGGCGGTCTCGATGGCCTCCAGGAGGATCCGCTCGTCCCGCCGCCGCTCGCTCACGTCGCGGCCGCTGGCGAAGAGGAGATCGCTCTCGTGGTCGGCGAAGACGGTCCAGGAGAGGACGGGCTCCGGCGCCGAGGCGGCGGAGGCGGGGACGGACCAGCGGATCTCCGCCGTGTGGCTCTCGGCGCCGGGATGGAAGTGGCGGCGGCTGAGGGGGAGGTCGGCAGGGTGGACGAGGTCGTGGATGTTCTTGCGGAGGGCCTGTTCCGGGGTGAGGCGATTGAAGCGGAGGAAGGAGGGGTTGGCGCGGACGATCCGCCCGTCGAAGCGGAGGACGCAGAAGAAATCGGGGGCGAGGGTGAAGAAGCGGTCGCGTTCCCGCTCGGCGCGCTGGAGTTCCGTGATGTCGATCGACATGCTGCAGATGGCGTGCGGGATGTCGGCGGAGTCGAGGAGGGGGAACTTCGTCGTGGAGTAGTGCCGGAGGCCGTTGCGCCCGGTGAACATTTCCTCCACCGTCACGGGGCGCCGCGTGGAGAGGACGAGGGAGTCGCTGCTCACGGTCCTATTCTCTCTCAGGATGTGGCCGGTGTGGTGGAAGATTTCCTCGTCGGTCTTGCCCAGGAGGGCCGGGGCGCCCTGGCCGAAGGCGGCCTCGGCGGCGGGGTTGACGAGGAGGTAGAGGCCGTGGGCGTCCTTGATCGTGATCGGAAGGGGGGAGTGGCGGAGGAGGGACTGGATGCGGGCCTCGCTCTCGGTGAGGCGGAGGATCAGGAGGCGCCGTTCCTCGAAGATGACGCCGACGAAGAGGGAGACCGCGCCGGAGATGATGAGGTGGGCCGATGCGGCCAGTTCGCGGTCGGTGACGTCCCCGCCGGAGACGAGGAAGTAGCCCTGGCTGGCGGCGCCGATGACGAAGGCGTCCCGGATCAGGGAGAAGAGGAGCGCCCCGCGGAGGCCGAACCGGGCGGTGGCCCAGATCAGGTAGGGGAAGCCGATGGTGGGGAGGAGGCCCCGCAGGACGGAGGAGGACCACGGGTTGAAGAGGGTGATGAGGGTGACGACGGGGATGCTGACGTAGAGGGTGATTTCTTCGAGCAGGACCACCGGCCGCCGCCGCGCGTGGCGGCGGAGGTCGCCGAAGGGATCGGGCTGGGAAAGGAAGCGGAGGAGGGCGGGGGTGAGGAGGACGGGGCCGAGGGACTGCTTGAGGAACCAGGTGAAGAAGAGTTCGACGAGGGCGGGGAGGGGGAAGCCGGGGGGCCGGGCGACGAGGAGCCAGACGAGGGAGTCCGTCGCCGCGATCAGGAAGCCGTGGAGGAGGATCGGGGCGAGGTCCCGCGTGTGCCTCAGCCCGAGGTCGATGGAGGGACGTCGCCGGCGCAGGATGGCGACGGAGGCGGCAGGCAGGCCGACGGTCAGCGCCAGGAGGAAGAGGTTCAGGAGGAGGGCGCTGCCGGGTGGCGGGGGCAGAGCGTGCGACAGAGTGAAGAGGCCGAGGGCGGTCCCGGCCAGGAGGCCGGGCAGGGCCGCCCACCCGTCGAGGAGGAGGAAGGCGAAGACGACGCCGTAGGCCGCCCAGCCCGGGGGAACGTGGCCCCCGAAATGGAGGCGGGGGTGGGTGAGGCAGAAGGCGAGGAAGACGAGCGCCGCGGGAAGGAGATGGCGGCGGGCGCAGGCCGCAGGCTCTTCCCGGAGGGCAAGGGCGAGGCGGCGGAGCTTGGTGAAGAAGGGACCCACGATGGACTCGGCGCTAGGCTTGCTTTTCCCCGGTGCGGACGGCGGGGAAGGTACTAGCACGCGTGGGGGGAGGGGGCGAGAGGGATTTCGGGGGGGGGACGCGAAGAGGAAGGCCTCCCCTTCGGGGTAGGGTAAAATCGCGCTTTGCGCTTACCTGTACAGCTGGAGGTAACCCGCTTTATCGCTAAAGAGGGGCGTTCGCCCCTCCTTGAACCTCCCCGTCTGCAGGATGCCAACGGGAGAAGGCATCCACGGATAAAGGCCAATCTCCCAAGGAGAGTTCTCCTCCGCTGAATCCCCTATCATTGGGAGGAATCACCATGGGAGGAGCTTCGGAACCGAAGCGGCCTTCTCCCAATTGGA
>CAISZB010000061.1 GCA_903889845.1 uncultured Verrucomicrobium sp.
CACCCGCCGACGCACTCGCGTCCACAAGTCCATCTCCATGTACATCCTTTCTTTTTATAGGATGTCTCACTTTTCGACCGCCCCGCTCACTGTCTCATTTTTCGACCGCCTTTTATACGGGCAAACAGACCGGGCAGTGACACACAGGAGAGGAGCAGGAACAGAAAGAGACTCCTTTTCATAAATCCAGGAGATAGGGATCGACCTCGAGCTTGCAGTGCGAATCGAGAAAGCTCGCCTCGACGCATCTGCGCTCCTGCCTCTCGCCGCGAGGCTTCTCGGGATCCCAGGGAACAGAAACCGTCAACCCAGGAAGAGGCAGGGTGCGGCATTGCTCTTCTGTCAAGGGATGATCGAACCCCGCAATGAGCCACCACGCCTCAGGCCAGTCGGGGGATAAGGGCCGCTCAATCCGCAGCGCATCGCCCTCCCTATGGATGTCCAGACCAGCCCCTGCATCCGAGGCCCGCACTGTCACCGCTTGGATCGCCAGCGCACAGCCGGGATAGTTGAGGATCACCCACTCCCCGCAAGGGGCGGTCGCTGATTCCGAGCCGGACGGAAGAGCCCCCCGCTTTAGCACGCACGTCCCGGAAAAACGGGGCACGTAGAGAGAATCGGAAAGCCTCATCTCCGAAGCTTCCGCCCGGGGGAGACTCCATGCCAGCCGCGCCACCAGCATCAGGGGCCCCGCTTGCCGGGTGAGGGTGTGAATATCGGTGCCGAGTAAGGTCGATGCAAAAAGCTCCCCGCTCAAGTAGCCGCTATGATAATCGGCTGCGGGGTGCGTGCGGACTTTCCCATCCCGACCGGCATTCTTCCACTGGAGGTATCCGTAGTTCTCGTCGTTTGCCACGAACGCCACCGGCATCGATTGCCACCCCAAGCCCCCCCTCTCACTCTGGTAACATCCGCGCATCACGGGAAACTTTTCCACTCCTCCCAACCCGATATGCTTGCCCCGCCACGACGTAGCGTGGGTCCCTTCCCACACCCGCTCCCGATGAAAGGCCGGCACCGACCGCTGCTCCTTCGGCGGCAGGGAGAAATCGGCGAACCGCGTCACCCAATCGAGCATGGACGTCCAATAATTTTTTTCGGCTTCCTGAAAAGTCGTTGGAACAGGTGGGACAGCATCATATCCCATCAGGGCGTAGAGCGGCAGGGGGCATCGCGGCTCTCCGGCAAAATTGTAGCTGCGAATCGAAGGAACAAAGTGATTCGGAGCGTGGAAGGCAAGAGAAGAGGATAAAATTTCCGCCAGGTTTTTCAGACGGCGAACAAAGGCATCCTCACAACCCGAACGGGTGGCTATCCCCATCGCAAGGCAAAGAGCACTGAGGGTGACCTGAATATAAACCGGGCTGGTATTCTCCCCCCACCCCCATCCTTTCTTCTCGGTATACTCACACCACGTCTCCAGGAATTCTTTGCCGTCACCATCCCGGCGTCTCTCCACAATCCATTCGAGCGCAAAGAGGAGTGCCGCATCGGAAACCACCTTATTAGTATAAAATAATTTCGGATGCTCCTTCTCGCGGCGGAATCCTTCCAACCCCCGTGCCAGGATGGTACGCAAGATCGTCCCCGAAGGTCTTTCGTCTTGCGCCTCCCGACCTAAAACCGCCAACACCAAGGGGTGCTGGATGAAGAAAGCGGCATTGGTATCGTGAACAGACGTCTCCTCGGCATACCACCGGAACCCACCGTAGTGAGGATCCGCAATGTCGGTGATTTGGAGGGACTGCAGGGCTTCCAGAAGACGCGGGGGGGGCTCCTCCCCCAGAAAGTCGTGGAGCAGGAAGTACTCACTCGTCGCTCGTCCGCAATGGACAGTTCCGAGGGAGGACACTTCTGTGGTATGACCGCGCTCAATGGCCACCATGCCCAGTTCTTGGTTGAACCGCATGCGATAGAAACGGTGCGCGGCCAGGGCTCTCTGTTTCATGTCCATAGTGAGGTCGTAGGGGTCACCAGCGGTAATAGCGGTAGGGTTCATCTCCATAGGGAAAATCTCGGCGGTAATCCGGGTAATACCACCCGGCCTGTTCGGCGGCCTTCGCTCCGGCCACCGACAACCGCATAGCATCCTCCTCCGGATTGCTGGGAGGCTTGATACCTCCATTCCCGAAACGGTCGAAGACGCGAACGGCAATCACGTTCCGCCCCGGCTTGACCCACTGGGCGGGGATTCGGTAGACCCGGGAAACCGAATAGGCGTTGGGAGTCTCGGCCCCCGTCCTGCCCACCTCGTGACCGTTGAAATAGGTGATATCGAAGTCGTCGATCTTTCCGAGTTCCAGCAACAGATCCTGATTTTGCCACTCCTCCCCCAACGTTACCCCCCGACGCAGCACGGTTTCCCCGTTCGCATTACTCCAAGAAGCGCCGTTGCCCTGGAAGTAAGAAGGCATGGAAAGAGAGACCATGCTTTTCTCCTCTGCCGTCTCCCCCACCAACGCTTGAGCGTCCTCGGTGATACCGGGATCGGCATAGGCAGTCTCCAGCGAGGTCGCCGCTGCGAGCTTCAGGGTCATCCTCGCCAACCACGGCCCCTCCAAACGCATCTCGGGCAGCCCCGTCTTCTTCGGAGCGAAGAAGAGTGAATCGGCGGAGAAAGAGGCCCCCATGTTGGCGAGCACCTGACATAGCGCCCGCGTCTGCCGCCAACGGGTGAAGCGGAAATAGGTGAGCGAGTCGGCGTCAAAGGAGTCGAAACGGAACTGGGAAAAGAGCAGACACCCTTTCCCCGCCCGATACCGGGCAAGCAATCCATCGGCCCCCACTTCCAAGCCATCTCCGCCCGCGAGCAAAATCGCATCCCGGTCGGCACGCCAATGCAGATCGGAAAGGCTCAACCCGGAACACTCCGGCCAGGCGGGAATAGAGAGCGAACCGTGGAAGCTCCTCTTCTCGCAACGGGCACCCAAGTGATTCCCCTCCGCGCTTTTCGCCAACACCACGACCCGCCCGCCACGCTGCGCATAGGCCGCCAGATCCCCCCGGGAAAGAGCCGCCTCATCCCCATCGACCAGCACCAGGACGTCGGGTTTGTCGGGCAATTTTGAATCCCGCTGGAAATCGAGTCCCAGGAAGTTCAGGCGTTGTGCCCAATCATCTCCACCGAGGTAAACCGTCCGAGCGCGGGGTGCCGCCGGAACCCCTCCGACATAGGCGAGAAGGTCTCGGGTCACCCTCATTGCCACAGGATCGCTCCGATCCTCAAGATCAAGCGTGCAGAGCCACAGCTTTCCGTTGCCCAGACTCAGCTCCATGAGCGGGGAATAAGCGAGGTCGAACTCGCATTCGAGAAGAGGCCGCCAGCCGCTCCGATGCGGTTTCTCGATCGCAGCACTGGAGACGGATCCGGTCGCTCCCCATCGCCAGCCGTATGCCGGATACTTCCCGGGAGGATAGAGAGGCCGGGCCTCAACAAGAGTCCCGCTCCCGTTCCAGTCGGCAAAGTCCCGGTCATCCAAGTCGGGAAAGAGCGCCGGGGCCGAAGGTATTCCATAGACTTGCCGGGACAGATGCCTGGAAACCCGAAGCCCGAGTGCATCCCGGAACCAATCTGGCTGCTGAGAGAAAATCACCGTCCGCCCGCCCTTATCGACAAAACCCTTCAGCCAAGCAAGCAAGGGTGCCGATTCCTTCGCCAGCGCGTCTCGACCGATTACCAAGATTTCTCCATCGCGCGGCGCATTCTCCGTATCCGAAAGCCCTCCCCACACCCGGAATGACAGAGCCGAGGCATCCAGCAGGGCTGTAGTCTTCTTAAGCGGATCATAGACGACCAGTCCTGGAACAGGCGCCGCAGGAGGTGTCTTGGAAAAGCAGCGGTAGGAGAAACGATCCTCTTGAACGATCGCACCGATCGTCGCCTTCAGATAAATGACTCCATCGGCCACCGCCTTCCCATCGGGCAGAGGGAAAGAGATCGGGACAAACCGGGTGGTGGCCGACGGCAGAACACCCGCGTCCTTGCCCTCCGCAATCGTTTTGCCGTCGAGCTCCGCCTTCCACGATAAGTTATAGGTTTGTTCGTCCCGCCCATCGTTCAGCAAGGCGGCCTGTTTGACGACCGTCTCCCCCGAGGTGAAGTGATGATCCTTCGCCGTATAGCACTCAGGCGGGCCGCAGATCCACGCCAAGGCGTCTTGATTCGCACTGCGCAGTGCCTCGCCCGCCGGATAGAGGTGAGGGCCTTCAGGCTGGCCGATCCGCTGCGCCTTTACCGGGGAAGACATGCTCCACCCGTTGCCGTAGATCCAAGGAATGAAGCCACCCGTCACCCCTGCCGTGCGCCAAGACCGCCAACTGTTTCGTTGAAAGAGACTCTGGATACTTTGATTCAGTTCCGAGTAAATGAGTGCTTTTTCCCCCTGCCAGCTCTGAAAGCGGAAATCGCCCTGGAACTTCCGGGCAATCGCCGCGCGATAATCTTGGGCCTCCTTTCCATAGGCCGCCCCTCCCAGATAGATCGCGGCGAATTCCGTGAGAAAAGGCTCCGTCACACTGCTCGCCTCAAGCCCCTTGCGTCCACGCATGTAACTCAGATCCAGGGGCGTCCCCGTCTCCACCGCCAGGAAAGGCCTATCCCCGTTCTTCACGTAATCGGAAAACCACTCTTCCCGCTCCTGCAACGGTATGAAGTTCAGATAAAAATTGAGCGTGTGAATATCCCCTACGCTCGCCCCATGGTGCGTCGTGGCAGGGCGAGTGGGATCGGCTTCATGAATCAGTGAAATCGCCTCACGACCGATCTGGGCTGTCCGGTTCCAAATTCCATCATCCTTCCCTTGACCCAATGCGTCTCCACGCCCGATGGCCCGCGGATCCTGATCGTTGGCACTTCCGAAGCGATTCGGGCTGGTGATCCAAAAAAGGATCGAGGGATGGTTCCGCTCCTTTTTCAACTCCCGCAACATCGCCTCACTCCAACTCTTCTTCACCCCTGGCTGATCCCACGCCTCCACTAGGTGTGCCATCGAAAGGGCACTCCCAATCGCCGCCCACCCTTTTCGGTCGGCCCGGTCATACCACACATCGCGGAATTCCGGCACCCCCCGCTCGTCATCGTTGAAGGGCCAGAACTCCTGCAGGTTGAATCCTAGAAAGCGGAAGTCATCGATCCGGGCATCGATCACCTCCGGAATATTGCCGCACTCGTTCACCTCCCCGTGCATTTGGATCGGGCGGAAACGAATCTCCTTTCCGTTGAGGAGGAACTTCCGGCCCTCGATCCAAAACTCACGAAAGCCGAAGGTCTGCGCATATTCGTCGTTCACCCCTGCTCCTTTGACGGCGAGTTTGAGTGCGTAGAGGTTCGGCTTCCCGAGGTCCCAAAGCCGGGGATTGTCCCAGCCCCACTCAACCGTCGCCGTTTGCGACGCCTGCGCCTCCAGCGCAATCGTCGCCTGAAATTGCCGTTCCAAATTCCCCTTTTCATCATAAAGGGAGGCCGTTACGTCCGCCGGGCCAGCCTGCCCCACAGCATCCAATCCGATCTGGAGGGAGAGCTTTTGGTTTCGCGTCGATGTCTGGACAAAGACATCGCTCACATGCCCCCCCGCCGGGCGGCTCTCCAAACGCACCGATCCGATCAGGCCCCGGGTGGCTAATGCAGCCTTTTTCTTCGAAACCTGGTCGTGTCCCATGAAGACCTCGACCTCGCCCTTGTCGGCAAAAGCACCCACCCGCAGACGGATCTCCGCGTCGGTTCCAGGCTGAACGAACCGGGTGATGTCGCACTCCCCTCCCGGCCAATGAACGGCACCGCATTCCGTTCCATTCAGATATATAACGGCATCGGTACTCACCCGTTCCAAATCCAAGATCACCGCCCGGCCCGACCATTCGGCGGGCACGCGGACACTCTTCCGATACCACGCACGGGACAACCCATTGAGATCGAGATTCAGCCAGGGGGCACCCGCTCCCTTCTTGCCCACACCGGGGAGACCGGAGGCTGCCCAAGAACCGGGTACGCGAATCTCCCCCCAATTTCCATTGTCAGGAACCGTCCCCTCGTTCGGGGAGGGGCAAAACTGCCAGACACCGTCCAGCACCATCTCCCCACGGCACCCCGTCGTCTCCTTCGGCTCGGCGGCCCCGCAGGGATACGCCAGAATCCAACCCACCAAGACAGCGAAGTAAAATCGAGTTTTCAAAAAATCTTCCGCGAGGTTCGCTGTCTGTCCCGGCCATCAGTTTCTTTCCCCTACCGTTCCAGGTCGCCATCGCCAATGCCGGAGGGCAGAGAGAGGGGGGGGTGGTCAAAACTGAATTTGATCGGAATTTCGTAACTCGGCACCCGCTCCTCGTTGGACTCCAGCTTTTTCATCACCATCTCCGCCGCCACCTTCCCGACCTGATACCGATTATAAGTGGCCCCGCACAGGCGACCGGATCGGTTGATGGTTCCAGTTTCCACATCGCATGCCAGCACGGCAAAGTCTTCGGAAGCCCGCAGCCCTAGGATCATCAGTGCCTGCAGGATCACGCCGTAATCGGTATTCCCCTGGATCACCGCTGCGGTCGCCTTCTGCGACGCGATCTGCCGGGCCAGTTCCTCCGGATGATATCCCGTCAGCACCCCGGCCCTGAGTCCCGCCGCCTCCATTGCCTCTTGGTATCCCTGATGCCGGTCACCGAAGCTGAAGTGGGTCGCCTTCTTCGACAGGTAACGCTTTAACCCCAGACCTGCGGAAAACACGATTCGTCGGTGCCCTTGGCCGATCAACCGCTCCGTCAAAAGAGAACTTATACGCTTCTCGTTCCGATAAATGCAGTCGCTCTTTTTGAAAATTCCCGAATCCCAGTAAATGCGGGGGATTTTGAACTCCCCCAACAAATGTTGAGCAATCGGAGAAAGTCCGAAGTGGACGATCAGCGCGTCGAAAAAGCACTCGTTCAAGGCATTCGGCAACCTTCGTTCCCGATCCAGCTCCAATTCATCAATCTCCACCAGGGCGACGTGTCTACCCGACGGAACCAACGCATGACTCAGGCCGACCAAAAACGGAAAGGAGGTGTAGTTCTCCACCGTTCCCCACTTCTGCGAATAATTGACCGAAACAAAACCGATGACCCCGCTTTCCCTCGTCCGCATGGCCCGCGCCGCCCGGTTGGGATTATAGCCAAGCTGCCTTGCTGCCTCCCGCACACGAAGGGCCGTCTCCTCGGAAAAGTGCTTCCTCTGTCCCTCAGCCCCGCTTCGCAACACGTTGCCCGCCGTCGTCAACGAAACGTTGGCCGCTATCGCCACATCCTTCAGCCCCGGCGCGTGATCTTTACCCTGCATAACCGACTATTTCCACACCCCCTAGACCGAAGCAATACTTCTCGACCGCGCACGCAAGAAAAGAAGGCACGCCCCACCCGTGAGCATCAACGCCCACGTCCCCGGCTCGGGCACTGCGGCCACCGTCAGCGTCCCGGCCCCGGTGAAGGCATTCGTGCCGTAGAGGGTGTCGAGCGCACTGGCCGTATAGGTGCCGTTGGCCAAATAGGTCGTCCCACCATCCAGGGAGAGTCCCGCAATCGTGTCGCTGCCGGTGAAATTCAGATTAACCGCATTCGTGACAAGCCCGGTCGAAAGGATGAGCTTCGCCGTATCCGCAATGTAATTATTTGTTGCTCCCAACTCGAAGGTGATCATCCCACTGGTCAACGTCACATTGCCCGTCCCCAAAGCCCCGTCCGCATCGACGTGCAAAGACCCGTTACTGATGATCTTCGTTCCCCCCGTGTAGCTATTGGCTGCCGTGAGGGAGACATAGCCGGTCGGGCTGGCCGTATTGGCACTGTCCTGAATCGACAAAAGGCCGCTTCTCGTAATGGTGGAGTTAACCAAGATGGATCCCGCTGCCGCCCCCATGTCGAACGTCCCACCCCCACTCAGCAGGTTCACGTTGCCAGCCAACGTAAAAGAAGCCGCCCCGCCCGATCCATTGGAGACCAACCCCTTATTCAGACTCAGATTGGCAACTGTGATGGTATTCCCGGATGCGGTGCCTTTATAAAGCAACGTGGCCCCCGTCGTTCCATTACCCAAAGTCAGCGAGTTTCCCGCAAAGGTATAATTGGCATTCGTAGTCGGCGTTCGCAGATTGTAATTCGAGCTGGCAGTGTAATCGTTTGCTGCCGACGGCGCATTTCCGTCCGACCAATTGCCCGAGCCATTAAAGCTCGATACGCCACCCGCATCGCTCGCATTCAACGTGACTGCAGCGGCAATCGCCTTTCCTGGAAGCCCCAAGGAAAAAGTGGCACACACACACAAGACGAATCCTGAAACACGGGAGATTTTCATACGCACATGGGCTGTATGTGCAACGTTGCACCTTTTCCCTTTCATGTCAATTGCATCTTTGTTATTTTAGGTGGATCAGAGAAGAAATCGCCCGTGAATCTCTTCATTTCAAACCTCCCCATCCATTCCCATGACTGCTCCCATTCCCATCGCCCTAATCGGCTGCCGCTTCGGCACCCATCTGGCCCGCGAGCTGCGGGCTACCGCCAGTTCGCTCTTCCGCATCCAAACCGTTTGCGACCTCGACGCCAACCTCGCCCAAACCCTCGCCGCAGAACTGGGTGTCGAAGCCACCACCGACTATCGACGGATCCTAGCCGATCCCGACATCCCCGCCGTCGCCCTCCTCACCCGCCCCGAAGGTCGCTCGAAACTCCTGCACGAGCTCATCGCCGCAGGTAAAGACGTCATGACCACCAAACCGTTCGAGATAGACGCGTCCTCCGCCCATGCGGTGCTACGCGAAGCCCGATCCATTGGTCGCGTCATCCACCTAAACTCTCCCTCGGCTGTGATTCCTGCCGATCTCTCGACAATCCTGGAGTGGGAAAAGAAATACAACCTGGGCCGCCCCGCCTATTTCTACGGAAGCGTCCACGCCAACTACCGCGAAACCGCCGATGGAAGCTGGTATGACAATCCGGAAAAGTGCCCTGCCGCCCCCATCTTCCGACTCGGCATCTATCTCATCAACGACCTCCAGACACTGTGGGGGGCCACCCGTACCGTCCGCCTCCTCGAAACACGCCTCCGCACCGGTCGCCCCACCTCCGACAATGCCATCCTCTCTCTTGAAATGGAGAACCACGCCGTCGGAGCCATCGCGAGTTCCTTTTGCGTCGGTGACGGCGATGCCTACCGCAACTCCCTCCAGCTCAGTTACGAGAATGGAACGATCTACCGAAACTTCGGACCGCACCGAGCAACGGCACACTCCGAAAGCGAACTCCAGCTCATCCAAGGAACCGAAGGAGCCCGCAGCATCACCGCTACCGTCCAAGTTCACAGCAACGCCCATTCCTATAACTGGGATGCGTTTGCCGATGCCATCCTGCGGAGAGATCCTCCCAGTCCTGCGTATATTGATCGGATCATAAACGGCATCGAGACCCTCACCCGAATAGCTCAAGCTGGACCAGTTTTGGGGGGCACGTCATACTCAACCTAACCTACCACTCCATGTGGTTTAGTTTAGGGACCTCGATCAGGGCTTCTAAGCGAAGTCGCGAGAATGCATTTTGTGACATGAAGTGGCTTCTCGATCCCGCTCCTGTTCTTTATCTCAACGACTACGCCAACTTCCTGGCCAACGGAGACGACACGGCCCATAAGCAAGACCGTGAAAAGAGGCTCAAGGAGCTCCTCGCCGCGCGGGTCCCGGTGCAGGGCATCGGCATGCAAAGCCACTTCGGTTCGCAACCAGTTTCAGAGAGACCCATCCTCCGACTTTGTAAAGCCAAGTGCCTTGAGATGGGCGCGGATTCGACGTTTGAGATTGTCCTGTGTCTTGAAGGGGCGGACTATTTTCACGGAAAAGCTTTCACGCAGACTAGGTTGCTGTGAACACGCCCAACTTTTGAACAGACTGGACGTCATCTTGGGGAATTCGATGAAGAGGAAAGCCCCCAAAACGTGGCGGGATTCAAAAATGGGCTCGATCAAAGGAGCCATGCGAGAGATGGGGCGCACCAATGAGGATTACTATCACCAGTTGGCCACTCGTCCGAAGCTTTCACCATTCAGCTCTCTGACCGAACTCACCAAAGCGAACTTATACCAAACCCCTTTGATTAAGCCATATTTTCAGCATTAGCGATCCAGTGCCAGTTGGAGCGGGCCTTGACTTCGTCCGGGTGGTCGAAGAGGTAGCGACAACGCTCGGTGAAGTTTCTTCTTGAGAGCGGTGATGGTTTTGAAGAACCGGTTGTCCGGCCCCATCTGGTTGTACCGCTTGACGAGCCGACACGCCCAAGAGTAGTCGAGCCCACTTTGCCTCGCCCCCTCGCGGACGCTCCGCGCCGTCCCTTCGCTCAACTGCATGATGAGCAACCAGTGGATCTTTTCGCCAGGACTCTCGCACCCTCGGTAGCGTCTTCGTATCTCTTCGCTCTCCAGATGCCCTACCAATTCCACTCTCTTTCCCATCCCTTATAAAAGGCGGTCGAAAAATGAGACAGTGAGCGGGG
>CAISZB010000062.1 GCA_903889845.1 uncultured Verrucomicrobium sp.
GGCAAAATCGCCGGTCTCGACAACGGCGTAGGCCATCTCCCGGGCGAAGCCGTGCATGGGAAGGTCCCGGACGACGCCGGATTCGTCCTTCCAGCGGCCCAGGACGCCATCGACGTAGTGGCGGGCGATGAAGGGGAAGAGGACGGGGTTGCCGCCGCGGATCTTCGTGGGGCGGCTCCAGTCGGCGTCGGCGGGCCAGCGGACGATCTGCTTGCCCCGGCGGCTCCAGTCGAGGAGGAGGCCGCCGTGCTGCGGGGCGACGCGGATGGAGGCATCGCCGCGGGTGATCTGGATCACGTCCTGGCCCTGGAAGGAGAGGGTCTCTTTCATCGTTCGGGAACTATCCCTGCTTTCCGCCCGATTGCAAGGCGGGGAGGGAGGGGTGAGCCGGGGTTTATCGCCCCGGCAGGGAGATCCCCTTCACCATCTTGTAGAGGCTGACGGCGTAGCTGTCGGTCATGCCGGAGACGAAGTCGAGGATGCCGAGGAGTTGGCGGTAGGCCGGCAGGGTGTCGTCCCGGAATTGGGCTGGGAGGAGGCGGAGGAGGGTCTGGTCCCGGGAGGTCCGCTTTTCGGCGGAACGGAGCTGGGCGGCGGCGAAGAGGTCGAGGAGGCCGCCGAGGACTTCGAAGCCCGCCGCCTCGATCCGGATGACCTGGTCGGAGCCGTAAATCTTCGGGATCGAGAGGCGCTGGACCTCTTCCAGCGCGGGGCCGGAGGGGAAGTCGGGGAGTTTCAGGAGGGGCTGGAGGAGGGTGCCGGAGAGGATTTCGTCCTCGTGCCGCAGGAAGGCGTCCCGCGCCTGCTGGACGGCGGCGCCGATGGCCTTCGCCCGGAGGATCTCCACGTGGTTGTGCTGCTCCTCGGGGCTCGACTTCGCCTCGGAGGGTTCGCCGAAGATGCGGTCGAAGAGGGCGTGGATTTCCTCGTAGGTGATGTAGCCGAGGCGGTAGCCGTCCTCGAAGTCGATGATCCGGTAGCAGATGTCGTCGGCGGCCTCGACGAGGAAGACGAGGGGGTGGCGGCTCCAGCCCTGGCCCTGCCGGAAGAGGCCGAGTTCCCCGGCGACCTGGTCGAAGATGTCGGCCTCGCTCTGGAAGTAGCCGAATTTCTTCCGGGCCCACGGCGTCGCCGGATCGCCGTGGGCGGTGGCGGGGGAGGGATACTTCGCGAAGGCGCCGAGGATGGCGCAGGTGAGGCGGAAGCCGCCGTTCCCCTTCGCCATCTGGAGGTTCGAGAGGATGCGGAAGCCCTGGGCGTTCCCCTCGTAGAGTTCGATGTCTTTGCGCTCCGCCGCGGAGAGGCGCTCGTGGAGGGCGCAGGCGATGTCCGAGGTGGCGAACCACTGGCGGATGGCGTCTTCGCCGGAGTGGCCGAAGGGGGGGTTCCCGATGTCGTGGGCCAGGCAGGCGGTGGCGACGATGGCGCCGATGTCGGAGGGGTGGAGGCCGTCCTGGGCGGGGGTGAGGCCGCGCTCGATGAGGGCCTGACCGACGGCGGTGCCGAGGCTGCGGCCGACGCAGGAGGTCTCCAGGCTATGGGTGAGCCGGGTGTGGATCGAGTCGTGCTCGGCCAGGGGGAAGACCTGGGTCTTGTCCTGGAGGCGGCGGAAGGCGGTGGAGAAGACGATCCGGTCGAAGTCCTGCTGGAACGGAGGGCGGGAGTGGTCGAAGGGGGGCTTCTCCTTGTCCAATCGACCCTGACGCCCAAGGCGGCGGTGGGAGAGGAGCCGGGGCCATTCCATGGTCTGCATGAGGTGGCTGAGGATGCCACCTCACACGGCGATGGGAAAGGCTATTCCCGCCACCTCTTGAAGGACATGGGGCGGTCGATGCCCCGGGGCTTGTCGTCGGCGACGGGGTTGGCGAAGTAGCGGTTGTGGGCGACCTGGGCGCCTCCGTTCTGGAGGACGGCCTGGGCGTCGTCGATGTTCCGGGCGCTGACGCAGACGAAGATGTACGTCGCCCCCGCCAGTTGGCGCAGGTAGCGGGCGAAGACGGGATGCGGGAGGTTCTTGAGGAGTTGGCTGGGCAACAGATGGCGCAGGATGCGGATCTGCCCACTCCGATAACCGACTTTGCGCAGGTTGCGGACGGCGTCGGTCGCCGTCTCCAAGTTGAGGAAGGCCCCGGTGACTTTCATCACCGGCACGGTTTGTGGCTTCATTCTACACTCCAAGGTTGAGGGTTCCTACTCAACGCCCTCTTGGCGTAATTACCTAGATTTTCCCCCTTTCCCCGGGGCCTGTCAACGCACCGGAATACTCACGAAGCGGACTGTATTTTATTTCGTAAGGTATTCCTGCAGAAAGAGTACCTTCGCCGCGCCGAGGAAATCCCGGTTCGATTTTTTTGCGAATCCGTGGCCTTCGTCCTTGGCGAGGAGGAACCACGGGGCCTGTTTGTTCTTCTTCAGGGCCGCGAGGAGTTGCTCCGCCTCCGAGGCGGGGACGCGGGGGTCGTTGGCCCCGGCGACGATGAAGAGGGGGCGGGTCAATTGATCGGCGTGGGTGAGGGGGGAAATTTCGTTCAGGACGAGGGCCATGTGGGGGTCGCGTTCGTCTCCGTACTCGACGCGGCGGAGGTCGCGGCGGTAGTCCTCGGTGTTTTTCAGGAAGGTGACGAAGTGGGTGATGCCGACCTCCTCGATCCCGGCCCGGAGCCGTTCCGGGTAATGGATGAGGGAGGCGAGGACCATGTAGCCGCCGTAGGAGCCGCCGGAGACGGCGACCCGCTTCGCGTCGAGTTCGGGCTGTTTCGCGATCCAGTCGAGGAGGGCGCCGATGTCCTTCACGGAGTCTTCCCGCTTCTCGCCGTTGTCGAGGTCGAGGTAGCTCTTGCCGTAGCCGTCGGAGCCGCGGACGTTCGGGAAGAGGAGGGCGATGCCGAGTTCGTTCACGTAGAAGGGAATCATCGGGGAGAAGCCGGGGGTGAACTGGGCCTCCGGGCCGCCGTGGATGACGATGAGGACGGGGAGGGGGCTTTGGTTTTTGGGATCGACCTTGGCCGGTTTGTAGTAGAAGGCGGGGATTTGGCGGGGTTTGCCGTCCGGGCCGTTGTCGAAGGTGTCGTAGGAGATGAGGGTGGGGATGGGGAAGGTGGCGGTGTTGAGGCCGCCGACTTCGCTGCTGGTCCAGCGTTGGAGGGTTTTGTCCGTCAACGTGAGGACGTAGATGTCGGCGGGGTTCTGGGGGGAGTTGAGGGTGAGGCCGAGGCGGGCGCTGTCCGGGGAGAAGGAGAGGCCGCCGACCTGGCCGACGGGGAAGTCGGCGGCGGCGGGCTCGTACGCCTGGGTCTTCGGGTCGAGGAGGTAGAGTTTGCCCAGGCCGCCCTCGTTGGTGGTGAAGGCGAGGCGGCTGCCGTCGGGCGCGGCCTCGATCGCATCGACGTTCCAGGGGATGGCGTCGGTGAGGGGCTTCGCCTTCTCGTGGTCGAGGTCGTAGTAGATGAGGCGGTGGAATTCGGAACCCTCGTCGGAGGTGAAGTAGAGGCCCTTCCCGTCGGGGCTCCAGCGGGCGTCGCCGTAGCTGATCTTCGTGTTGGTGGGGTGGACGGGGGTCAATTTTTTCGAGCCGGTGTCGAGGACGAAGAGGTAGGACTCGGTGGCGGAGACTTCGTGGAGGACGAGGAGGCGATGGTCGTCCGGGGACCAGTCGAGGGGTTCCCAGGCTCCGGCGTTGGCGAGGAGGAGGCGGGCCGACTTCGGGTCCTCCGGGGCGGCGGTGTAGAGGTCCCAGTCCCGGCCGTTCCGCTCCATGCCGTAGTAGGCGTATTGGTTCCCC
>CAISZB010000063.1 GCA_903889845.1 uncultured Verrucomicrobium sp.
ATCTCACCCCGCTCGCCCATGACGTAGAACCGCACCGCCCCGTGGGCGATCTGGGCGGCCACGTCCATCGAGTACCGGCCCTGGTCGAGCAGGTCCAGGTACTCGCCGAAGGTCTCCCACGCGCCGAGGGAAATCGCCGGGAGCTTCAGCCCCCACTTGCCGCACTTCCGATACTGCATCGAGTCATACCGCGTGGGGGAAAATTCAGGCATCCGGTTTTTTTAGAACGTTCCGGCCTCGATTTCAAACCGCTTCTCCCGCCGCATGCCCCGAGGCCCAGGCCCACTGGAAATTGTACCCGCCCAGCCACCCCGTCACATCGACCACTTCGCCGATGAAGAAAAGCCCCGGCACCTCCCGCGCCTCCAGGGTCTTGGAAGAAAGCGCCCCCGTCGCCACCCCGCCCAGCGTCACCTCCGCCTTCGCATACCCCTCCGTCCCGTCGGGCCGGAACAGCCAGCGATTCAGCCCCGCCCCCAATCCATCCAACACCGCCCCTTTCACCCCGTTCACCGGCCTATCGGCCTGTTCCCCAGCATGCCGCCCCGCCCACGCCTCGGCGAAACGGCGCGGCAACTTCCCCGCCAGGACGGCCCCGAGCGTCGCTCCGCCCGGCTGTCGCTGCGCCTCCCTCAGCCACTTCCCCGCCTCCGTCCCCGGCAACAGATCGACCTCGATCTCCTCCCCGGTCTTCCAATACGACGAGATTTGCAGCACCGCCGGGCCGCTGACCCCGCGATGGGTAAAGAGGAGGCTTTCCTCGAAACGCGCCCCGCCGCATCGCATCGCCACCGGGAGGGAAATCCCGCTCAGGGCCCGCAGCGCCGCATCGGAGCAGGTCAGCGGCACCAACCCCGGCCTCGTCGGCACCAGCGGCACGCCGAAGCGCCGCGCCAGCCGATGGCCGAAGTCCTCCGCCCCGATCTGCGGGAAGGAAAGCCCCCCCGTCGCCACCACCACCGCCCCGCACCGCCACCGCCCCTTCCTTGTCTCGACGACGAAATCAGCCCCCTCCCGCTCCACCGCCGTCGCGCGGGCATTGAGGACGATCTCGACCCCCGCCTCGGCACACTCCGCCTCCAACAGGCCGACGATCTCCTTCGAGCTTTGATCGCAGAAAAGCTGCCCCAGCTTCTTCTCGTGCCAGGCGATGCCGTGGCGCTCCACCCGCTCCAGGAAATGATGCGGCGTAAACCGGGCCAGCGCCGAGCGGCAAAAATCGGGATTCCCCGACAGGTAATTCCCCGGCCCCGTGCCGAGGTTCGTGAAATTGCACCGGCCCCCGCCGGAGATGAGGATCTTCTTCCCGATCCGCTCGTTCCCCTCCAGCACCGTCACCCGCCGCCCCCGCTCCCCCGCCGTGATCGCGCACATCAGTCCCGCCGCCCCCGCGCCGAGGACGACGACGTCGGTTTCGTGGAGCGGGGGCGTTTCGGGAAAACTCATGAGGAAAGGCGATGAAAACAAAAAAAGCCCCCTCGGACGAGGGGGCTTTTCTTAAAAGACCAAAAGGCTTTACCGCCGATCGCGGTCGCGATCCCGGCCACCGCCGAAGTCCCGGCGAGGGCCGCGAGGGCCACCACCGCCGCCACCACCGTGGCGAGGGCCGCCGCCGCCACCGCCGAAGGAAGGGCGATCCTCCTTGGGGCGGGCGATGTTGACCGTCAGGCGACGGCCGCCGACGTCCTGGCCGTCGAGCTTCGCGATCGCGGCTTCGGCGGAGGCCTCGGTGTCATAGGAAACGAAGGCGAACCCGCGGGAACGACCGGTCAGCTTGTCGATGATCAGCGTCGCTTCGGTGACGTTGCCATGCTGCGAGAAGATGTCCCGCACTTCCTCCTCGGAAGTGTTGAAGGAGAGGTTCCCGACGTAGAGTTTCGTGCTCATGATGATTGCTTTCTAACTGTCTTATTCTGTCGACCTGTTGTCCGTTTTCTACGCCTTACCCCGAACCATCGGGGCACGAATCATCACTGAACTTTGCTTCAACTGAGGATCTAGAGGGCTTCGAATCGACAAACGATGGCTTAAAACGAATAAAAGTAGCGATTTTAAAACAATTGCAAGCTTTTCTTTAGAGTGCGGCTCCAAGGCCAGCCGCCTTTCCCGAAAGAATTTTCCCCTCTGTCACCCCTTCGCCACAAAAGAGGACGACCCTGACCCCATCCCATCCAAGAGATGAAACCCACCCCCGCCCTCCTCCTCGCGCTCGCTTTATCGCTCCACGCCGCCTCCGCCGCCGACACCCCGCCCCACAACGTCATCCTCTTCGTCCCCGACGGCCTGCGGGGGGAAATCGTCGATCCCACCACCGCCCCCACGATGGCGAAGCTCCGCGACGAGGGCGTCTCCTTCCCCAACGCCCACTCCCTCTTCCCCACCTTCACCACACCGAACGCCTCCGCCATGGCCACGGGCCATTATTTGGGTGACACCGGCGACTTCAGCAACCGGATATACACCGGCTACCCCGTTCCCATCCCCGGCGCCGGGACGACGCTCACCCCCTTCCTCGAAAGCGACCCCGTCCTCGGCGACGTCGACGAGCACTTCTCCGGCAACTATCTGAACGAAGCGACGATCCTCGAAGCCGCCCGCCTCACCGGCCACATCAGCACCGCCATCGTCGGGAAACTCGGCCCCGCCCTCATCCTCGACCACAAGGAGAGGAGCGGCGCCGCCACCCTCGTCGTCGACGACTCGACCGGCACGCCGAACGGCATCCCCCTCTCCGCCGAGATGCAGCAGGCCCTGACCGCCGCCCACCTCCCGCTCCAGCCCCCCGCCCGCGGCGACAACGGGAAGGCCGGCGACGCCAAGACCCCCGGCACCCTCGTCGCGAACACCGCGCAGCAGGACTACTTCGCCGCCGTCGCCACCGACGTCATCCTCCCCCTCCTCCAGAAGCGCGGCCAGCCCTTCGTCTTCGTCTACTGGTCCCGCGACCCGGACGGCACCCAGCACAACCAGGGCGACAGCCTCAACGCCCTCGTCCCCGGCATCAACGGCCCCGCCTCGCTGGCCGCGATCCGCAACGCCGACGGCAACCTCGCCCGCCTCCTGGCAAAGCTGAAGGAACTGGGCCTCGACGGGACGACCGACGTCCTCGTCTCCTCCGACCACGGCTTCTCCACCATCTCCAAGCAGAGCCAGACGAGTCCCGCCGCAAAGGACCACTACGCCGACGTTCCTGCAGGCTTCCTCCCTCCCGGCTTCGTCGCCCTCGACATCGCCAAGGGCCTCGGCAAACCCCTTCTCGACCCCGACAATGGCAACCAGCCCGTCCCCGCCGGAGCCCATCCGAAGAGCGCCGACGGCCTCATCGGCGATCCGACCCGCCCCGAGGTCCTCGTCGCCGCCAACGGCGGTTCCGACCTCGTCTACCTCCCCACCGGGGACAAGAGGCTGGCCAAGCGGGTCGTGAAAATCCTCCTCGCCCAGGATTACGTGAGCGGCCTCTTCGTCGACGACGCGCTGGGCCGCCTCCCGGGCACCCTCCCCCTCAGTGCGATCAACCTGAAGGGATCGGCCCTCACCCCCTTCCCCGCCATCGTCGTCAACTTCGCCAGCACCTCGACCGGGGAGAACCCGACCACCACCGGCGTCGAAGTCGCCGACACCACGCTCCAGCAAGGCCAGGGCATGCACGGCAGCTTCAGCCGGGCCGACACGCGGAACTTCATGGCCGCCATCGGTCCCGACTTCAAAGCCCGCTTCGTCGACCCCGCCCCCGCCAGCAACGCCGACGTGGGGAAGACCATGGCCGAGCTGCTCCACCTCACCATCCCGGCCAAGGGCCATCTCATCGGCCGCGTCCTGACCGAGGCCTTCCCCGGCGGCACCGTCCCGGAGTATCATGCAAGCGTGCTGGAGTCGGAGGCCGCGGAGAATCAGTTGAAGACCGTCCTGCGCCTCCAGCAGGTCGGGGAGACGAAGTACTTCGACGCGGCAGGGTTCCCGGGGCGGAGTGTGGGGGTGCCGGGGAAGTAGGGGACGCGAGGTTATGGGTACGGCCCTTCGGGTTTGTTTTCCCCTTGGGGTAGTTGCGCTATCGCGCAGGCAGTCCCGGCTCTGATGCTGCGAGGGAAGAAAGACGCGACCCCTCAGGCTATTCTCCTGAGCGGTAGCCACCTCCGCTGAATCTAACCTCCTTGGGAGGAATCACCATGGGAGGAGCTTCGGAACCGAAGCGGCCATCTCCCAATAGGAGTCTGGGCGTTTTGGTGCCGTCTCCCCACGCCGTACGTACCCTCGGAGATTCGGGGATTCAGCCG